>JANOOV010000166.1:0-5009 GCA_031421535.1 Gammaproteobacteria bacterium | reverse complement strand
TTGATCCACACCCGCGTCCAGCACCACAACACACAGGCAAACGCACCAAAGACGAAATGAGCCGCATCAACGAAGAACAGTACGCGCTTTCCGCATTGCGCTTCGGCGAGCTTGGGTTCCAGGGTTTTTTTAAACTCGGCTTGCTTCAGCGGGTCAACCTTGGCTGGCAGCACGCCGGTTTTGAGGCGCTTCATGCCGCAGTGTTCTTTCAGAAAGAAACTCACTTGAGTCGGCGAACGGCGGATCCCGGTGAGGTCGGCAATCCGGGCGCAGGCCTCTTTGATCGTGGCGGGCGGATGCGTCCGCAGGTGGGCTTCGATGGCGGCTTGGTGCGGACGCAATCGGCTGGGTTGACCGCAGAAGTTCAGCGGCTTCAATCCTTCAATGCCGCCCTGTTCATACTGATGCAGGTAACTCACCAAGGTATTGCCGTTACCCCCGCCAGCCGACAAATCTGCGCGTGTGACAGCCCGTGACTCTTCTAGCCACAGCACCTCCATCTTTTTCTGGACCCTCGGGTGGGGATGATGGAACCGCTCGTGATGCAACGCCTTCTTGTCGGCGTCACTGAACTCGATTCGAATCATGTGATGGGAGCCTCCAGCTCATCCACTGATACCGAATGTTATAGTAGATCATTCATGTAATTTCTAGGCGCGTTCAGTACAACCCACCCTACGTTGATGGGGGTATTTGCTATGGGTGGGGTGTTGTTTGCTTACTCGACGATTTGAAGCGACGTGACGAAGTATTGCGTGTCGCCGAAACAGGTGCTGGGAATACCGATGTGCTGTTCGTAGGTCAGAGACACGCGCTTGCCCATGGCGTGATTGATTTTGTCGGCGATGGCGTCGTCGCGCACGGTAAACAGGAATTTTTCCGGCATGGCGCCGGGCATGGCGACCATCGACAGTTCGCCTTCCCAGGTTTTGCATAGCCAACCTTTGTTCGACAGTTTCTGCACCCAGCCCGCGCGCTCGCCTGCGGAATAGCTCCAGGTCACCACGACCCACACGTAGCCCGCACCAAGGACTGTGACGAGCAAGAGCGGAAAGAGTACCAAGCGAAACAGGATTTTCATGCGCTTCCTTCAGATAGGGGCGGGGGCATTGTGCCGCAGCGGCGCAACGGCTTCAACACGCCGGTTCAGTTCCTAACGCGCCCAGGTGTTGCTTTGCACCAGCTCGTAGGAGATTTGATCGAGCGCGAGCAGTTTGCGCTCAATCGCGTCCAGCTCGGCGGGTGTCGATGGTGGTGGGCGCAGCATGCCGGTTTCCAGGCGATTTTTCAGGCTGTGTTTGAGATACGCGCGCGGTGTAATCAGCCCGATGCTGTCGCCGCCCTCGGTGACGAACGCATATTCGTCACGCTTGCGAAACAGCGATTCGCCCAACGCGGCGAAGGGGTGGTCGAAGCCCAGGATGTCGATGATGGTGGGCAGAACGTCCAGCTGCGAGCCGACGGTCGCGAGCACCTGCGGCTGATAAATCGCCGGGGCATAGATCAGGAAAGGAATGCGGAATTTGTCCACAAACGCACCGGCTTTCTGATAATGGCCCCAGGTGTGGTCTGCGCAGAAGATGAACACGGTGGTGTTAAACCACGGGCTTTGCCGCGCGGATTTCAGAAACTCACCCAAACTCCAATCGGCGTAATACAGCGTATTGAGGTATCCGTCTTCGCCGGTCGGCGAATGCGGGCGCAATTCAAATTGTTGGCCGACGCGTGCGTATTCGATGTGGGTGGTGCCGGTGAATACCATGCCGATAAATGGGCCGGTAAAATTGTCAAGCTTGCTTTTGAAGAACATCAGTGTCTCGTAATCCCAGCCGAAACGCGCGCCGTCGGGATCGGGGTAGGCGCGCAACATCGGTATGTCCTCCATACCGTAAAACTGGTCGAAGCCGGTGGCCGATGCGATGGAGCTCATGCGGAATGAAGCGCGCCGCGCGCTTTGTGTCATCAGGGTACTGTAGCCGTTGCTTTTGGCGATGCTGCCCAGGCGCGAGATATTGGATAATTCCAGACCGCTGCCGATCACCGGAGTACCGCTTAAAATGGGCAGGCCGGTCAGCACGGCCTGCACGCCTTCGATGCTGCGTTGACCGGCGGCGTAGAAATTGTCGAACTTGAGCCCCTGTGCGGCAAGCGCGTCGAAGTTGGGGGTAAGTTTCAGATTATCCGCGCCGAAGCTGTCGATGTATTTGGGATCCCAGCTTTCCAGCATCACGAACACAATGTTGTAGTTGGTCTTGCGCGCCGGGTAGCGCTTGAGCATCGGGAATTCGGCGGCGGGCGCCGGTGCGGATACCTCGCGCAAGGCATTGGCCAGCGGCATGAAGTGATGATTGACGCTCTTGCTGTTGTTGCTGGCATGCGCGGCAGTGAACACGCCGTTGAGCACCAGATTACCGAAGCGGGTTTCGCCGGTGGTGAAAGCGTCGATGGTGCTGATCGGCTTGTTGGTGATGCCGCCGCGCCCGATCACGATCAGGCCCAATAACATCACCAGGTATTTCACCGCCATGAAGCGCGCCGGAGCGATTTTTGATGTCAACACGTTGCGCCAGACGGCGAACAACAACGCCGCGCCGATGACAAATGCCAACACCACCCCTTTGTAACCGCCGACCGCCAAGTCGAGCACCAAACCGCCGTCGTTGCCCAACAACATGATCTCGCTGCCCAGGTGGCGACTGACAAAACCAAAATAAATCAGGTCGCTGGCCAGGATTCCGAGCATGACCAGCGTCAGCACATACAACAGCCACGCAAAAAAATTGAACCAGCGTGCGTGCTGCGCAAACGCGAGCGGAAAATTCATCAGCAACAACGGGACGATGAACACCACCACAATGGCGGAGGCGTCGAAGCGCACGCCGTGCACAAACGCGAGCACGACATCATGCAGCGCCAGGCCGTTGAATTGCTCCGGATAAAGCCCCAGCAACAGCGCGCGGAAGAATCCGAACACCAGCAGCGACAGCCCGAACAGTAGTGCACTCTTGGTGAGTCTGGTCATAGCAGAATGATGTCAATCGCAAGGAGTCGAAGCGCTGCATTGTACTGCGCCTGCGGCGCATTGGGTAAATCCTGCGACAAACAACAGGTTTGATTTAGAATGGCGCAATCCGCACGGGGAACATCGGGATGGAATTAAACATTAACGCCAGCATCGCGGCCCATCGCCGCGTCATCGACGCCGTCGAGGGCATCGCGCCCGCCATCGTCGCCGTCGCTGAATTGCTGAAGAAAACTTTTCGTGCCGACCGCCGCGTGTTTGCCTGCGGCAATGGCGGCTCGGCCGCCGACGCGCAACACTTCGCTTCGGAACTCACCGGACGCTATGAAAAAGATCGCCGCGCTTATCCGGCCATCGCACTGACTACCGATGCCTCTGCACTCACGGCGATTGGCAACGACTACGGCTACGCGCGCGTGTTCGCCCGCCAGTTGGAAGCGCTGGCAAGGGCAGGGGATGTGCTCATCGCCATCAGCACCTCGGGTGATTCCGCCAATGTCATCGCAGCGGTCGAATACGCGCGCGACCATAAAATTACCAGCGTCGGCTTGCTGGGCCGCGACGGCGGCAAGCTGTTGCCGTTGGTCGATCACGCGCTGGTCATTCCAGCGACCCGTACCGGGCGTATTCAGGAAGCACATATTTTGATTTTGCATTTGCTGTGCGAAGCGTTCGAGGAATGATGCTTTGAAATTACACGTCCCGGATTTCACCAAAGCACGCGTGTTGGTAGTCGGCGACCTGATGCTGGATCGCTATTGGCAAGGCAGCACCGCGCGCATCTCGCCCGAAGCCCCGGTGCCGGTGGTACGCGTTACCGATGCGCAAGAGCGGCCGGGCGGCGCGGGCAACGTCGCGCTCAACATCGCCGCACTCGGCGCGCAGGCGCGGGTTGACGGACTGGTTGGCGACGACGCCGATGCGCGAGCTCTCGCGGCCTTCCTGAAAACCGCCGGGGTGGATTGCGCGTTCCTGCCGGTGCCGGGCTTGACAACCATCGTGAAGCTGCGCGTGCTGAGCAAACATCAGCAACTGCTGCGCCTGGATTTCGAAGATTCGTTTTACGCGCACCCGCCGCAGGTTCTGCTGGAACGCTTCAAGCGCCTGTTAACCGGCGCCGACGTGGTGGTGCTGTCGGACTATGCCAAAGGCACGTTGGCCGCCGCGCCGGAGTTGATAACGCAAGCGCGCGCCGCCGGAAAAATCGTACTGGTCGATCCCAAGGGCACCGACTTCGAACGCTATCGCGGCGCGACCTTGCTCACGCCGAACAGCGCCGAGTTCAGTGCCATCGTCGGCGCGTGTCACGACGACAGCGAATTGGTCAGCAAAGGTCAACAACTGCGCCAAAACCTGCAGCTTGATGCGCTGCTGATCACGCGCGGCGAACACGGCATGACCTTGTTGCAACGCGACCACGCCCCGGTGTTCTGGCCCGCGCAAGCGCGCGAAGTGTTCGACGTCACCGGCGCGGGTGACACCGTCATCGGGGTACTGGCCGGTGCGCTGGCCGTCGGCATGGCGCTGCCCGCAGCCGCTGCGCTTGCCAACGTCGCCGCCGGAATCGTCGTCGGCAAACTCGGTGCCGCTACCGTGAGTCCGCAAGAGCTGCGCGCGGCCATCGCCGTGCAAGACCGCAGCGCGCACGACATCCCCACCGGGGTGCTCGACGAAACGCAATTGCTGACCTGGGTTCAACACGCCAAAGCCCACGGCGAAAAAATTGTCATGACCAACGGCTGCTTCGACATCCTGCATGCCGGGCACGTCGCCTACCTGCAACAAGCCCGCGCGTTGGGCGACCGGCTGATTGTCGCCGTCAACGACGACGCCTCGGTGAGCCGCCTGAAAGGCGCGCAACGTCCGATCAATCCCTTGGTCCAGCGCATGGCGGTGTTAGCCGGACTGCGCGCCGTGGATTGGGTGGTGGCGTTCGGCACGGACACGCCTGAACGTTTGATTTGCAAGGTGCTACCCGACGTGCTGG
>JANOOV010000165.1:0-4582 GCA_031421535.1 Gammaproteobacteria bacterium | reverse complement strand
CATGTCAACACCGACGCCCACCAGCGCCGAGATCACCGCAAGACTCACCATCGCGCCGATCATGGTGATTTCGCCGTGCGCGAAATTGATCAGCTCCAGGATGCCGTACACCATGGTGTAGCCCAGCGCCACCAGCGCGTATACGCTGCCGAGCACCAGGCCGTTGATGAGTTGTTGAAGGAAGATGTCCATGCTAGGGATCGTATGCGGTAGGCGCGAGGAACTTCCCGTCTACCGTTCCCCATCATTTGAGTTCAGCGGCACGTCGCTCCTGGCAGGCCCACTGGAACGATTTGTCATCATTTAATTTTTCGCTCATATGCCAAACGAATCTTTTCTAAAATCTCCCGAGGTTTTGACTCAAAGAAAGAGAACTCTCGAATGTTGTCGTCTTTGAGATGAATTTGCCCTTCGCCGGTATTCCCTCGATGCTGCCCTGTAGAGTAATACTTGTTTTCAGCGACTTCATTGGCCGACAAGACCCAATACCTGATTACATCGCGCCATACACCAACCCAAATAAACACATCGCAGCAAGCGGGTTTGACCTGCTGAAAATTCATATCAAATCGCTTAGTTGAATCTGATGAAAGAGCTTTTACGTAAAGCGCCTCCCGGCTATCGAAATCAACCGCCCGCGACGCCTTAACTTCAACCTTAATCTTCCCATCCAGGAAGAAGTCATATTGCCCCGAATACTCTTGGTCCAGTTTTTTTGTCGGCTTTATAAGTTCAGGCGCAATTTCCTTCAAGTGCCCTTGTGCCCAAGCCTCGCCAAATCCTCTTGGCGCACTAATTTCAAACACGTACATGTATAGATTTCTAGCGATGTAATCATCGCGAAGCTCATAGTAATCATCAATCGATATTTTTCCGTAACCCATTAGCGAAGAGATCAAAAACTCGTACTCATTGAACGGATACATGGACACTAGATCATCAAGGCGCTGCATTATTTGATCATGCTTTTCTTTCTCAAGTTCACGAACCAAACCCGTCAGTTTTTCTTTCAGTTGTTCCATGCTTACTGTTTCATCGCGTGCTTGATTATGAGAATTTCTTCATCTGTCAGTTTGAAAATCAAAAACAAAAGGTCATCAAGCTCTGCCGGGACAATGTCGCCACTTAAGGCCAAGTCAACAAGCTGCTCAATTCGAGCATGAGTGCTCTTATCGATAATTGGAAACGGGAGCTTTTCAAGGTCTCCGCGAAGAACCTTGTGAGTGGAGAATTTTTTATTGAAAATATACTGGAATACCCATGAATTCAGAAAAGCCGACGTCACCTTGATACTCATGCCCGGAATGGCCGGTATTAAAATATTGGCGCTGTTCAGTGTAAGCCGCTGCTTGTTGTCGTAGGCAAACACCAGCTTCTTTGAAATAAATTTGTAGATAAGCTTCTCTGTCGCCCTAAAAAAAACCTCTGGGGCTACTTGCTGAAAATCTTTTGGGGCGAACCGTATAAATGAACCTGCTTCACCCAGACTGAATTGATAAACGTCGCGCCCTCTGACCACTTCTTCCGCACCATGAGATTTAGCCTCAAGAACATATTTTTTGTTATTACCGGTAACAATACCAAGAGCCCATTCTGCATTTTTGAAGAGCGTCGCATGCTTAACGGAATATATCTTGTTCAGCAACCTTTCTTCGTGCATAGCCGTTTCTACATCAAAGGTAAAATTCTCGTTGTTCCTGACTCGCTGCTGTTCGACGCGATGGGAATTTCCGTTTTCTTCCACCGATACCATCCAGTCATCGGCTTGAAACCCCTTGATCCCATAAGGCGAATTACTGGCGTAAATACACCTGTGAATTGCCTGCCAAGTTTTGAAATTTTTGTAATTCTCACCTGGTTTAAGATTATTTTTCTGATATCGGCGTGTGTTCTGATTTTCAAAATCGACTCCGGCAAAATAAATGATAGCCGACCACCGTTCCGGAGCATCTCAATTGATTTTGCCAAGAACATTGAATAGGTTTCCCCTGACTTTATTTTGCCTGCAAATTGCTTTGGTATAAGCGAGTTTTTATACGCTCCCCAAGGTGGGTTGGTGGCTATCGCATCGATCTTTCCGATCAGTTCATTTGTTTCGCAAAACATCTCGCCGTTAGCAAGCTCAGAAAGAGAATCCAGGCAGTAAATGTTGGGTGTGAACTCCTTGTGTTTGAACTCCAAAAGCAAATTGATGCGCGCAATCTTTACAGCAATCTCATTGCAGTCGAATCCATAAATGTCTTGCGGCTGTAACCCGAATTTTCTTGCGGAGAGAATTAAATACTTCCCTGTCCCACAACATGGATCAAGAAATGTTTCGATAGGGCCCGTCATATTGTCCAGCGCATCTTCGACAATGTTTGACGGAGTGTAGTAAGACCCCTGCTCCGACTTATTACCCTTGCTGGCAATGCTCTGATAAAGCAGACCTAGAAAATCATCCCCTGCGTGAGGCATGAGAAAATTATAAAGGTTGATGTAGCGATCTTTTTCTTCGCTTTCAATTTCATCCAGAGAGTCTCTCCATTCTGCAATAGCCGCCCTTACTGGTTTTCGAGTCCATGAGTCATGTGGACTCAAATCGAAAACATCTGTGGTTTGACCTCTTTTTAATTCGCCCTCGGTTTCCAAAAGACGAAGGGCTGCCAAGAACAAAAGATGTTCACTCTTTAATTCATGAGATTTGAATTGCGCGACAATATTTTCAATATGCGCAATCTGACTGTAATTTCCTGCATATTCCAAAGGAAGGATATTACCTACCGAACCAATTTTATTGGCTCGTGTTTTGAGTCTCCCAAAGGAAGCTGTCCCTATTTTGCTTTTTAAGCGCAATACCGCGTCTTCCAGGAAAGAGAGCGGGTATGCGCACACTGGACTAATATGCCCGGCTTTCGTCCAGTTCCTGATGGTGGCTGATGACACGCCAATCATTTTGGCTGCGTGAGCTACAGAGACTTGTTTCATATTTATCGTCATACCTACCGATGTCGCTGCGTCTCTAAAATAACGTATAGCTATTTTTTCACCGTCTCCAACACGTCCCACTTGCCGCCTTTCAGTTGATACAAGGTCACGGGACCACCCTGTAAATCACCCTTGGCGTCGAAGCTGATCTGGCCGGTCACACCGGTGAAATTCACTTTGGCGAGTTCCGGCAGGTAGTTTTGCGGCTCAACTGAATTGGCCGCTTTCATCGCGTTGATCATCGCCCACGCGGCGTCGTAGGCATACGGTGCGTACAACTGGATCGCGCCGTATTTTGCGGTGTATTTGCTGATGAAGTCTTTGCCGCCGGGCATGGTTTCGATCGGCAGGCCGGGCGACGACGCGATCACGCCTTCACCGTCCGCGCCCGCGATACTGACGAACTCGGTGGTTTGCACACCGTCGCCGCCCAGTAGTTTGGCTTTGAGGCCGAGACGCTTCATCTGCTTGGCCATCGGCGCGCCTTGCGGATACATGCCGCCGTAGAAAATCACATCCGGCTGCTTGCCCTTGATTGACGTCAGGATCGCGGTGAAGTCGTTGGCCTTGTCGCTGGTGTATTCGCGCACCACAATTTGCGCACCGGCCGCTTTGGCGGTTTTTTCGAATTGATCCGCCAGTCCCTGCCCGTACGCGGTGCGGTCGTCGATCACGGCGATTTTTTTCGCGCCCATTTTAGTCGCCGCATAATTGCCAAGCACTGCGCCCTGCTGCTCGTCGTTGGCCATCGCGCGGAACGCGGTTTTATAGCCTTGCGCGGTATACGGAATCGCCGTGGCCGACGGCGAGATCTGCGGAATGCCCGCATCGGAATAAATTTTCGACGCCGGAATGCTGGTGCCGGAATTCATGTGACCGATCACACCCTTCACTTTTTGGTCTACCAGTTTTTGCGCAACTACGGTCGCGGTGCGCGGATCGGTTTGGTCGTCTTCACTGATCATTTCGAATTTCACTTTTTTGCCGGCGATCATCAAGCCTTGCGTATTCGCTTCGTCGAAGGCCATACGCGCGCCGTTCTCATTATCTTTACCCAGTGAAGCTTGCGGCCCGGTCAGCGGCGCGACCGAACCGACATAAACGATATTTTCGCTCGCGGGTTGTGCTGCAACAGGCGCGGCAGCAGGTGTTGCGGGTGCGGATGAAGATTCTTCTTTTTTTCCGCATGCGGCAACGGCCACACAACACAAGGCAATGAGTAACGAGCGACGGTGCATCATGGTAATTCTCTCCGGTTTTTTTTGATGGGGTGAGTGTTTTGTAGTGTAGCTCATTAGCGCCCAAGTCGCCGCCGCCTTGACCGGCAGCGGCAAGTCTTCTAGCGTGACCGCATGAACAGTGACTCTGAAAATCCCGACGCCGCCTTGACGCACGCCGCCCGCATCTTGCACGCGGGCGGCATTGTCGCCTACCCCACCGAAGCAGTGTACGGACTGGGATGCGATCCGCGCAATCCGCGCGCGCTGCAACGCCTGCTCGACATCAAGCAACGCGATCCGCGCAAAGGTCTGATTTTAATTGCGGCAGCGTTCGATCAGCTTGCGCCCTATCTGGCCGCGTTTGATGACAACACCCGCGCCCGCGTCATGCCCAC
>JANOOV010000164.1:0-10213 GCA_031421535.1 Gammaproteobacteria bacterium | reverse complement strand
GCGCTGCTGGAAAAAACCACCGCCCTTGCAGTCTCGGTGTCGTACACCACACGCAAACCGCGACCCGGTGAACAAGACGGCGTGCACTATCACTTTATTGACGTAGCCACATTTGAACGCATGATTGCGCAAGGCGTATTGTTGGAGCACGCCAAGGTGTTTGAGAATTACTACGGCACTTCGCGCGAGAAAGTGGCCGAGAAGCTCCAGCACGGTGTTGACCTGATTCTGGAAATCGACTGGCAGGGCGCCCGGCAAGTACGCAGGTTTTTTCCCGATGCAGTCGGCATCTTTGTGTTGCCGCCATCACGCGCTGTGCTGGAACAGCGCCTGCGCAACCGCAACACCGACAGCGGTGATGTCATCAACCGGCGCCTGAGCGATGCAGTGAGTGATATGAAGCACTATGATGAATTCGAGTTTGTCGTGGTCAATGACAATTTTGAACGTGCCCTGTTCGAATTACAGTCTGTCGTCACCGCACAGCGGTTACGTTTGAACACGAGCCAACGACGCCTCGCGCCGTTGTTGCCCGACCTGCTGGCCAAGTCTTAACTGGCATGTAGCAATGTTCTTCAGTACACTCACAACCCCGCATTCATACTGAAAATTACGAGGCTTACACATCATGGCGCGCGTCACCGTCGAAGATTGTTTGGAAAACGTTGAGAACCGCTTTCAACTGGTGCTGGTTGCGTCAAAACGCGCACGCGAAATCACGCTCGGTAAAGAACCCTTGTTGCCGTGGGAAAACGACAAATCCACCGTGCTCGCGTTGCGCGAAATTGCTGCGGGATTGATTGGACCCGCAATTCTGTCGCAGCCGGATCACGTCCCGCCCCCTCCGCCTGCGCCGATTCCGCCCACGGAGTAACACCTTCGCTGTTGCGTAGCGCATTCATGCTCGCCGGTTCGCCACATTTCCAACTTTCTGGTTAAACAATTCCTGCCGCGATCTACCCGGATCGCGGCAGCGTCTGCCATGCTGTCACCCGCAAGTTGCCTTTACCCGCCCTGGGTAGCATCATGAATCTCTAATAGTAACCGTAGCGAATTCATGCCCACAGTGATCTCGCCCAAAGAACCCGACTCCACCTTTGTCATCGATGACTTGTGCGCGATGCTGGGTGCCTATCTGGACCCCGCTCAGGTTACACAGGTAGCGCGCGCTTACGAATTTAGCGCACACGCGCACGCAGGCCAGAGCCGCGTCAGCGGTGAACCTTACATCCAGCATCCGTTGGCGGTCGCGAAAATCCTCGCAGAAATGCGCATGGATGAAAAAAGCATCGTGGCCGCAATCCTGCACGACGTCATCGAAGACACCGACATCGCGAAAGAACAGATCGTCGCAGCATTCGGCGATGAAGTTGCCGAACTGGTTGACGGCGTCAGTAAACTCACCCAGGTCAAATTCGAAAATCACGCCGAAGCCCAGGCGGAAAATTTTCGCAAAATGATGCTCGCGATGGTGCGCGACATCCGTGTGATTTTAGTCAAGCTCGCCGACCGGCTGCACAATATGCGCACCTTGGGCGTGATGCGCATCGACAAACGCCGCCGCATCGCCCGTGAGACGCTGGAAATTTATGCGCCCATTGCCTATCGGCTGGGCATGAACAAAGTACGTTTAGAGCTGGAAGAGCTGGGCTTTCAGGCGCTGTATCCGATGCGTTATCGGGTCCTGGATGAATCCGTCAAAAAAGCACGTGGCAACCGTAAGGAAATCGTGTCACGAATCGAAGCGTCCATCATCGAACGCCTGAAACAAGAGGGTGTAAACATCCGCGTGCTGGGCCGCGAAAAACATCTTTACAGCATCTACAAGAAAATGCGCACCAAGGTGTTACCGTTCAGCGAAGTGTTCGACGTGTACGCGTTTCGCATCGTAGTCGATAATGTTGACTCCTGTTACCGAACGCTGGGCATTGTGCACAATCTTTACAAACCGGTGCCGGGGAAATTTAAAGACTACATCGCCATTCCAAAAACCAACGGTTACCAATCGCTGCACACCATCTTGTTCGGTCCCTACAGCGTACCCATCGAAGTGCAAATCCGTTCCGAGGATATGAACAAAGTGGCCGAAGCCGGTATCGCCGCACACTGGGTTTACAAAACCGGTGCGGTCGGCGGCAGCGCCAGCTCGCAGGAACATGCGCGCCAATGGTTGCGCGGTGTGCTGGAAATGCAGCAGGGCGCAGGCAATTCACTGGAGTTTCTGGAAAACGTCAAGGTCGATCTGTTTCCAGATGTGGTGTACGTCTTCACGCCCAAGGGCACCATCAAAGAACTGCCGCGCGGCGCGACAGCGGTGGATTTTGCCTACGCGGTGCACACCGATGTGGGCAATTCCTGCGTGGCGGCAAAAATTGATCGACGCCTGATGCCGCTGCGCACCGACCTGCATAACGGGCAGACGGTGGAGATCATCACCGCGCCGGGCGCACGGCCCAATCCGCTGTGGCTGGACTTTGTGGTCTCGGCAAAAGCACGCGCCAGCATCCGGCTATTTTTGAAAAATCTGAAAACCGACGATGCCGTGGAGTTAGGTCGACGCATGTTGAACAAGGCGCTGACCGCTTACTCGACCACGCTGGAAAATATCTCCGCCAAGCAAATGGAAACCGCGCTGTCCGAGCTGGGCGTACCTAAACTGGAAGTGCTTCTTGAAAATATCGCGCTCGGGCACCGCGTTGCGACGCTGACCGCGCAACAGCTGGTTTCCCACCTGACACGGCCTGATAACGATGCAGCGGCACGCGCGGCCAAGCCCACGCGCGGGATAAAAAATGTTCTGACGCGTTACGTACCGGGTCTTTTCAGGGGCGGCAAGGCATCGAATCGTCCGTTGCTTATCACCGGCACCGAGGGCATGGTCGTCAACTACGCCAAGTGTTGCCGCCCGATTCCGGGCGATCCGATCATCGGCGTAGTGACCGCCGAGCGCGGTATCGTGGTGCACACCGAGTCGTGCAAAAACGCGGTTGAATTCCGCAAGCGCCCGGACAAATGGATCGATGTGCAGTGGTCACCGGAAGCCAAGGGCGAGTTTTCCGTGGATATTCGCCTTGAAGTCATCAACAAGCGCGGCGTACTGGCGACGCTGGCCGCCGAAATTGCCGATATGGACGCGAACATCGACAACGTCAACATCACCGAACGCGACGGCAAATACAGCACGGTGAGTTTTACCATTGAAGTGCAGAATCGCGTGCACCTGGCCAACATCATGCGCCGCCTGCGCAAACTGGAAATCGTTGCGCGCATCAGTCGCGGCAAAGCATAATCGCGCGACTTCCAGCAGAGAGACTTCCATGCCGCGCGAAATTATTCATACCGACCTTGCACCCAAAGCCATTGGCCCCTATTCGCAGGCGGTCAAGATCGGCGACACCGTGTATCTTTCCGGCCAGATTCCGCTGGTGCCGCAGACCATGGAGATGGTCGCGGGTGACATCACCGCGCAGATACGCCAGGTGTTCGAAAATCTGCGTGCGGTTGCGCAGGCATCCGGCGGCACGTTGCAAGACGCAGTCAAGCTGAACGTCTACCTCACCGACCTGAAAGATTTTCCCGTGGTCAACGAAGTGATGGGGCAGTATTTAAAACAACCCTATCCGGCGCGCGCAGCGGTTGGCGTTGCCGCGTTGCCGCGCGGCGCGCAGGTCGAGATCGACGGGGTGCTGCATCTCGGTAAATAGTCAAGCTTTGGTGCGTACGGAGGCCGACCATCATTCCGTACGCCGCCTCAAGGGCGTTGGTCCGCGCGTGCTCGAAAAGCTTGCACGCCTGGACATCCACTCAATCAACGACCTGCTGCTGCATCTGCCGCTGCGTTATCAAGACCGTACCCGCGTCGTACCCATCGGCAGTTTGCGCGCCGGTGACGATGCGGTGATTGAAGGCGAAGTGTTGCTCACCGAGGTCACGTTCGGCAAACGCCCAACCCTACTGTCGCGTGTCACGGATGGCACCGGTTCCATCACGCTGCGGTTTTATTATTTCAACGCCCAACAAAAAACAGCGCTGGCGCGCGGCGCGCGGGTACGTTGTTACGGCGAGGCACGCAACCGCGACCACACGCTGGAAATGATTCATCCCGAATATCGCGTCGTCAGTGCCGAGACCCCGCCGCCCGTCGAAGAACATCTGACACCGATTTATCCCACGACCGAGGGTTTAAATCAGCACAGTTTACGGCGGCTCACGTCACAGGCGCTGTTGTGGTGGCAGCAACGCGCCGCCGAACTTGCTGATCCATTGCCCGATGCATTGTTAAGCCAATTTCGTTTGGCGCGTTTGCATGAAGTGATTCCGTTTGTGCATCGTCCGCCGCCCAACGCGGATCAATCTTTGCTTGAAGCCAAACGGCATCCGGCGCAGCAGCGCCTGATTTTCGAGGAATTACTCGCGCAACATCTGGCATTGCGGCGAATGCGCGCGGCGGCGCAGCACACCCGCGCACCCGCGTTGCCGCCGGATGGTTCGCTGACTCGACAATTTATCAACGGTCTGCCGTTTGCGTTAACCGGCGCGCAACACAAGACCATTGCAGAGATCACGGCCGATCTGGCGCGCGACCATCCGATGCAGCGGCTGGTGCAAGGCGATGTAGGCTGCGGCAAAACCATCGTCGCGGCACACGCTGCGCTGCACACGGTCGAGGCGGGTTACCAAGCTGCACTCATGATGCCCACCGAGTTGCTGGCGGAGCAACACTTCAAGAATTTTACGCGCTGGCTGGCACCGCTGAACGTGGAGCTCGCGTGGCTGTCTGGAAAAGTCAAGACCCAGCAACGCCGCGTTGCACTGGAGCGAATTGCCGATGGCACGGCACGCGTGGTGATCGGTACGCATGCGTTATTTCAAGAACAGGTTGTATTCGCCAGGTTGGGGCTGGCTATCATTGATGAACAGCATCGTTTCGGCGTGCACCAACGTCTGGCGCTGCGCGAAAAAGGCGGACGCGACGGGGTTCGGCCGCATCAGCTCATCATGACCGCCACGCCGATTCCGCGCACGCTGGCGATGACGGTGTATGCCGATCTTGACTGTTCGATCATTGACGAACTGCCGCCCGGCCGTACGCCGGTCGATACCGTGGTGGTGCCAGACACGCGCCGCGAGCAGGTCGTGGAACGCATCCGCGCCGCCTGCGCTGCCGGTCGCCAGGCGTATTGGGTGTGCACGCTGATCGAGGAATCCGAAACCTTGCAGGCACAGGCCGCGCAAGACACCGCGCTGCAATTGCAGGCGGCGCTCGCGGAACTGAACATCGGCCTGATCCACGGGCGTATGAAATCAGCGGAAAAGGAGCAGGTAATGACACGCTTCCACGCGCGCGAATTGCATGTGCTGGTCGCAACCACCGTCATCGAGGTGGGCGTGGACGAGCCGAATGCCAGCCTGATTGTGATCGAGAACGCCGAGCGTTTGGGCCTGGCGCAGCTACACCAATTGCGCGGTCGGGTCGGGCGCGGCGCCACCGCCAGTGCGTGCGTGTTGTTGTATCACGCACCGTTATCGCAACTGGCGCGGCTGCGCCTGGCGGCGTTACGCGAAACCAATGACGGATTTGAAATAGCGCGCCGCGATCTGGAGCAGCGTGGGCCGGGCGAAGTTCTTGGTACCAGGCAGACCGGCTTGACACAATTGCGCATTGCCGATTTGCAACGCGACCAGGAACTGGTGCCGAAGGTGGTGCAAGCGGCGCAGATGTTAATGGAACATTATCCACAACAGGTCGATGCCTTGATTGCACGCTGGGTGGGCAGTACCATTTCGTACGGCGAGGTGTAATAGTGATGAACAATTCCGCATGGATTTTACGTGACCTTGCTGTGGTCTGGCATCCCTGCACGCAGATGAAAGATCACGCGACCCTGCCGCTGATTCCGATTCGTCGAGGGCAGGGGGTGTGGCTGGAAGACTTTGAAGGCAAGCGTTATCTCGATGCCATCAGTTCGTGGTGGGTAAATTTATTCGGCCATGGGGAGCGGCGCATCCAGGCGGCCGTGCATGCGCAACTGGATCAACTTGAGCACGTGCTGCTGGCGGGCTTTACCCATGCTCCTGTAATTGAACTTTCCGAGCAATTGGTCAAGATCGCGCCCCCGGGCTTGACGCGTTGCTTCTACGCCGACAACGGCTCGGCGGCGGTCGAAATTGCGCTCAAAATGAGTTACCACTACTGGCGCAATCGCGGCCAACCCACAAAAACCAAATTCATCACGCTGAGTAACAGCTATCACGGCGAAACTTTGGGTGCGCTCGCGGTGGGCGACGTTGCGTTGTACAAGCAAACCTACGCACCGCTGTTAATGCAGGCCATCACGGTGCCAACACCCGACGCCTACCAGCGCCAGCCCGGCGAAAGCGCAAGCGATTGCGCACGCCGCATGTTCACGCACATGGAGCGCGCCTTGGAACAACACGCGCATGAAGTCTGTGCGGTGATCGTCGAGCCTCTGGTGCAATGTGCCGGCGGCATGCGCATGTACTCACCGCTGTACCTGGAATTGCTGCGCCGCGCCTGCGACGCCCACGACGTGTTGCTGATCGCCGATGAAATCGCCGTAGGCTTTGGTCGCACCGGCACCTTGTTCGCCTGCGAACAAGCCGCGATCACGCCGGATTTTTTGTGTTTGGCCAAGGGACTGACCGGCGGCTTTTTGCCGCTGTCGGTAGTGCTGTGCGGCGAGGCAATCTATGGTGCGTTCTACGACGACTACAACAAACTCAACGCTTTTTTGCATTCGCACAGCTACACCGGTAACCCGCTCGCGTGCGCGGCGGCGCTGGCCACCTTGCAGATATTTCGTGAGGAGCCTGTAATTGACAATAACCGCGAACTTGCGCGGGTCATGTGCGCGGCGACTGCACATCTCAACGCGCATCCGCACGTTGCTGAAGTGCGGCAAACCGGCATGATCCTGGCAATTGAACTGGTGAAGGACAAAATCACGCGCACGCCGTTTGCGTGGCAAGAGCGCCGGGGTCGGCGCGTTTACGAACATGCGTTGCGCGCAGGCGTGCTGTTACGCCCGCTGGGTGACGTGATTTATTTCATGCCGCCGTACGTAATTACCCCGGATGAAATTGCACTGTTGGTGCGTGTGGCCAGCGCAGCGATTGAACATGCAACTCAGTGAACGCGTTCGGTTTGAATACCGGCGCTGCTGATCAACTGCTCAAGCGCGGCCAGATCGGGAATGGTCGCCGTAACGTCATTGACGGTAACTTGCTGCAGCTGAAATTTATCCTGATCACCGCCGCCCACTTTGCGGATATCGTCGCGCAACACCTTCAACAGGCGTGGATTGTTGTGGATCACGAGGGCATAAAATTGCAAGGCTGCGCCGCTATGCACGCCATTGAGCACGGCGATGCGCGCGCGGCTGTCATATTCCGTGGCGGCTTCTCCGGAGGCGCGCTCGTAGGACAGCACCGGAATACGCAACCCGCGCCAGACCATGGTGCCCAACAACCATTCGGGTGCGTTGTCGGCGGGTTGTGGCGCGGTGTAGTGCACGATTTCTGCAATCGCGGTATTGGGCAGCAATAAATTCCGGCTCTGGGTCGCGATGAGCTGGCTGTGAATCACGGTGTGTTCGTCAGACATGGGCGTCACTCCTCAAGTAGTGTTCGCAGGTTTGGACATTTTTTCTTTGAAGCGTTGCACCAACGCACCGGCAAGCTCTTCAGGCGTGCCGCTGAAGGTCACATGACCGGTTTTGCGTGCATTGTCCGGCATGCTGCTGATCACGCAGCTCTCGGCGTCCTGTGCCCACACGTCGCCGCCGTCGGCGGCCACCGCATGACAGCCTTGTTCGCCATCGTTACCCATGCCGCTGAAGATGATCGCGCCACACGATTTACCGTAGTATCGCGCCATATCACGCATCACTAAATCAATGCTCGGGTTGTAGATTGAGCGCTCCGTTTTTTCCGTCAACGTTACGCGACCGAGCTTGTCGATCAAGAGGCGTTCGACCACCGGCGCCAATATCACTTCGTGGTGTTTCAGAACGTGTCCGGCCGTCGCCACGCATACCCTTAACGACGTGACCCGGTTCAGTTGCTCGGCCAGTAAATCCAGATGGCTGGCGCCGATGTGTTGCACCAATACGAACGCCACCGGGATATCCCCGGGCAATTTGCCGAGAAACTCGCGTACCGCCAGCGGTCCGCCTAACGACGCTCCAAGCACCCATAAATTTTCCAACCCGAGATTTGTCGGCACCTTCTCCGGGGGCGCTTCACGCGGCAAATTGCCCGGCGCGATTGCCGCCTTGGGCGCTGCACTATGGACCGGCGCTTTGGCCGACAAAGGGGGTGGGCGCTGCCGCTTGGTGATCGACCACAATTTAGCCGACAACCGCCGACCCCATTCCGGGTTGGCGGCGTTGACCGACAACCCGGTGGCCGCACTGTCGTTAAACAGAATGGGCAGTTGGGCGGTTTCGAGCAGACTCTGTAATATGTCAAGCACCTGATCCGCAGTCTCATCCAGATCGACCAGAACCACATCGGCGCGCTCCGCGTTCACCTGCTCCAGGGTCACGGAAACAACCGAATGGCGACCGACGATCATCAGGCCATGCCTGGCAAGCACCCGGGCGAGCTCCGACAAACGCTTTTCCGAGGTGTACAGGATCGCAACGCGCAGTGGAGCGCTGGAGACCGGCTCATCCACGGCCGTGCAGCAACGTGTTGATGTTTTCCAACAGCTCCTTGTCCTGGTAAGGCTTGCCCATGTAGCGGTTGACGCCGATGGCCATGGCGCGCTCGCGGTGTTTGCTGCCGGTGCGCGAGGTAATCATGATGATCGGAATGTGCTTCAGCCGCTCGTCATTGCGCATCGCCTTCGCCAGCTCGTAGCCGTCCATGCGCGGCATTTCAATGTCCAGCAACATGGCGTCCGGCACGTACTCCTGCAACTTTTCCAGCGCGTCCATGCCGTCTTTGGCGGTGACGGTTTCAAACCCGTTGCGCGTCAGCAAGCGCTCGGTGACTTTACGCACCGTAATGGAATCATCGACCACCATGATGCTTGCGACCCGGGTCGTGACCGGCGCGCGTTCGGGATCGCGCTTGGCGTGTGCGATACCGGCGCGAATTAACGAACCCAGATCAAGAATCAGCGCGACACCGCCGTCGTTCATGATCGTGGCGCCGGAAATTCCGATCACCGTCGCCACCTGCGGGCCGACAGATTTAATGACCACTTCCTGGCGCGCCACGATCGCCTCGACGTGCAATACCACGCGATGATCACCGGCGCGCGCCAGGATCAATGGTATTTTTGCGCCGGGCTCAGGTAACTGCGGCTGCGCGACGTTGAGCACTGCCCCCAAGTGGAAATATTTGTAGCCGTGTCCGGCGTACTCGTAGCGCAAATGCTCGTCACGTTGCAGCTTTTCCAGCTCCTCGCGACCGGCGCGCACCACGCCGTCGATCAGCGTGAGCGGCAGGGCGTAGATTTGCTCGCCTACTTTGACCATCAGCGCCTGATTGACCGATACCGTGAGCGGCAGGCGCACAATGAATGTCGTGCCCTGGCGCTGCACTGACGAAATCTGCAAGATTCCGTTGAGCTGCTTGATTTGATTATTAACCACATCCATGCCGACGCCGCGCCCGGAAATCTGCGTGACTTTCTTCGCGGTAGAGAAGCCCGCCTCGAGCACGAATTGCGTGACTTCGTTATCGGTGAGATCGGAGCTCTGGTCCATCAGGCCACGTTCGAGCGCTTTTTTGCGGATCGCTTCCAGGTTCATCCCGGCGCCGTCATCGGCAATGCTCAGCACGATTTCCGCACCTTCACGCCAGAACCGCAGTGTGATATTTCCGCCCTCGGGCTTGCTCGCCTTGCTGCGCACCTGCGACGCTTCGATGCCGTGGTCAACGGCGTTGCGCAACATGTGCTCCAGCGCCGGGATCAAGCGGTTCAATACCGAGCGATCCATTTCGCCTTCGGCACCCAGTACGTGCAACTCGATCTGTTTGCCCAACTCCTTGGCCGTCTGGCGCACGATGCGGCGTAACCGCGGGACAACACTGGCGAACGGCACCAGACGCGTACGCATCAAGCCCTCTTGCAGCGCAGTGGCCACGCGCGACTGTTGCAGCAGCAAAATTTCGGACTCGCGCGTCAGGTTGTCCAGCAGCTTTTGAATACTGCCCAGATCGCCGACGCTTTCCACCAGAC
>JANOOV010000163.1:0-1507 GCA_031421535.1 Gammaproteobacteria bacterium | reverse complement strand
CGTCCCGCGGGGTGACCGCCAATCCTCGCGCGAGGCGCAAAAAACACAGCCAAGCTCGGGCGGCCTATCTAGGAACCCGATTGCTGGCCCGACCCGCTTGATTCCGTGGATGATCATCCCTCCCCAAGCAGCCTATCTCCCCTGATATCCGCCTCGATGGAGCCAAGAACCGGGGTAGTGTAAATACGTACAGTAGGCTAAACGCTTGATCCTGAGGGACGGATGACAGACCGGGATGGTAGGGTGTCGAATTGACCTCCAATTAGGGAGGTCACATTACGTTGGGCTCTCATCAAAGGAGGCGGTATGCGCATAGTTTATTTGGTTTTGGTAGCGGCTTTGTCGGCTTGCGCCGCTGCAGGTGGACTCAAGCCCACAATCTTTACGGCACCACCAAGCTACCTCGACACTTTTCCCCTGGGGACTGTAAATGAATCAGAAATGATTTCAAAAGTAGGGCCCCCCGATAAAACCATTGAGATTGGTGGCAAGAAAGCGTTTGTCTATCAGCTCGGTGAAGGTTACGGTATACGAACCTTCACCTACACGTTCGATGGTGGCGTGGTGATCGATGTCCTTTACAACGACAGTGGTCCCTACAACGGCATAACTGCAAAGAGGAGGCAAGGAAAGTGAGCGCCCAACAAGGCGCTCAAGCCGACTCGCTACGTCGGCGCTTCGCGCCGACTTCGCTCGCGGCTTAGCTCTGCGTTAGCCTTCAATGACACCCGCCTCGCCAGGTTTAGTGAGGGTTGTACACGAGGACCTAACCTACCTCACGACACATTGGCCCAAAGGCGAAGTGCGGGACGACGAGATTCGCCGCAGTAGCACAGTCCTGAGACGTTTGCTTACTTATAGGGATGTAATTCACGTCTGGGTGACGGTCGTAGGACAGCAAGACTATCTCGTGACTGGCGATTACATCGAAATCCGGGACGCCAAGCGCTTGAATGAAGTCGATTACGCAACAGCTTCTCCGGCAAATCAGGGCAGCGGAATGAAGATCTTTGCCGCTCTCGTCTTCAACAAAATTCAGAATGGTGCAGAGCCTATAGCCATTGCGCGACAACAAGTCACCTTAAAGAAGTATCTGAACCAACCTGCATGTGTCATTTCAGGCGTTCCCATTAGCCGAGATGAGCTCGTACAGTTCGTCGCGAACAAGCTTGGCGGCGCTCATTTCGATGACGGTCGGCAAAAGCCCGCAGAGCAATCCATTTCCGCGATGGAGCAGTATTCCGTTGGAAACCGCCCGGCACTGATTCACGAGATGCTGTCCTGTGGGCAGGCGCTCGCATCGTCGCCATCGACCATTGAACTGCTTCGGGCACTAAACGAGCGGCAATCGAAGGCTAACCCTGCGGTGCAGCCGACCGCTGGAAGCGGCGGCTGACCGCGACGTTGGGCGTCGAACCGGCGCCCATGAGTACCACGCCGGTCGAGCGGCGATGCGGAGGTGTGAAATGACTTCAATCGCGAAAGAGACCTCCGTGCGCGCTGCAGT
>JANOOV010000162.1:0-2841 GCA_031421535.1 Gammaproteobacteria bacterium | reverse complement strand
GCAGCACCGTCAGCGCGTGCAGATGTCGCAGCTCGATCATGATATTTTTTCACCTCGCGTCTGAATTCTTTGCGATGGACCGGCAGTGTAGGAGCGCACCACACTGCGCGCAACCTACAACACGGGAGTGAATGGAATGATCGTTACGCATAATCTGGGGTTCCCGCGCATCGGTGCGCAACGCGAATTGAAACAGGCGCTGGAAACCTACTGGCGCGGCGATAGCACTCGCGTGGAACTGGAGCAGGTCGGACAAGTATTGCGCGCGCGGCATTGGCGGCAACAGGCCGATGCCGGGCTGGATTTAATTCCGGTCGGCGATTTTTCCTGGTACGACCACGTGCTCGACCTCTCAACCTTGCTCGGCGTGGTGCCGGAGCGTTTTGAACATGGCAGCCAGGATGTCGATCTCGATACTTATTTCCGCATGGCGCGCGGGCGCGCACCTTCGGGCGAGGATGCGCCCGCCTGCGAAATGACCAAGTGGTTCGATACCAATTATCACTACATCGTGCCGGAGTTCAGCGCGCAGCAAATTTTCCGCATTGCATCGCACACGCTGTTTTCGCACATCGACGAAGCACGCGCGCTAGGTCACGCGGTGAAGCCGGTATTGCTAGGGCCACTCACGTATTTGTGGCTGGGCAAAACCCGGCCCGGCAACTTCGACAAGCTCACGCTGCTGGATCGCCTGCTGCCTGCCTATGGTGAAATCCTGCAACGGCTGAAACAGCAAGGCGTGCAGTGGGTGCAGATCGACGAACCGATTCTCGCGCTGGAACTGCCGCTGGACTGGCGCCGCGCCTTCGAGTCCGCGTATACGCGCTTGCAGGTGCCGGGACTCAAGCGCTTGGTCGCCACCTACTTCGGCGCGCTGCACGAGAACACGCAACTCGCCTGCCGTCTGCCGGTGGACGGCTTGCACATCGACCTGGCACGTGCACCCCAACAGCTGCATCACGTGCTGGACCACTTGCCGCCGTACAAGGTGTTGTCGTTGGGCATTGTCGACGGCCGCAATATATGGCGCACCGATCTGAACCGCGTGCTGGAGGTGCTGGAGCCGATACATCAACGCCTGGGCGAACGGCTGTGGCTGGCGCCGTCGTGCGCGCTGCTGCACGTGCCGGTCGATCTCGCCGCCGAAGATAACCTGGACCATGAAGTCAAATCCTGGCTCGCATTTGCGGTGCAGAAGCTTGACGAAATCGCCCTGCTCAAGCGCGCGCTGATGCAGGGTCGCGCTGCGGTGTCTGCCGAGCTGGCGGACAATCACACGGCCCTGGTTGCCCGGCGTCGCTCGCCGCGCATTCACCGTGATGACGTGCGCACCCGCATGCAACACATCACCGACACGATGACGCGGCGTGCCCACCCCTATGCGCAACGCACGCTGCTGCAACAACACGCCTTGCACCTGCCGCTGTTCCCCACGACCACCATCGGGTCGTTTCCGCAGACGCCGGAAATCCGTGCCGCGCGCCGTGAATTCAAAGATGGAAAAATCAGCGTGGAGCACTACACGCAACGCATGCGCGCTGAAATCGCCACGACCATCCGCGCACAGGAAGCGCTGGGTCTTGACGTGCTGGTGCACGGCGAAGCGGAACGCAATGACATGGTGGAATACTTCGGCGAACAACTGGACGGATTCGTCTTCACCCGCAACGGCTGGGTGCAAAGCTACGGCTCGCGCTGCGTGAAACCGCCGATCATTTACGGCGACGTGCGCCGCCCGCAACCCATGACCTTGGAGTGGAGCGTGTACGCGCAAACACTTGCCACGAAACCGGTGAAAGGCATGCTCACCGGGCCGGTGACGATGCTGCAATGGTCGTTCGTGCGCGACGACCAGACGCGTGCAGCGACCTGCATGCAGATTGCGCTTGCACTGCGCGATGAAGTCACGGATCTGGAACACGCGGGCATCCGCATTATTCAAATCGACGAGCCTGCGTTCCGCGAAGGGTTGCCGCTGCGCCGCGACGAACAGCGCGCGTATCTGGACTGGGCGGCGCGCTGCTTTCGCGTGAGCGCGTCGGCGGTGGGCGATGCAACGCAAATCCACACGCACATGTGCTATGCGGAATTCAACGACATCATCGCCGCCATTGCCGCGCTCGACGCCGACGTGATCACCATCGAAACCTCGCGCTCGGCGCTTGAGCTGCTCGACGCGTTCGTGACCTTTCGTTATCCCAACGAAATCGGCCCCGGCGTGTACGATATCCACTCGCCGCGCATTCCCAGCGTGGAGGACATGGTCGTGCTGCTGGAAGTCTCGGCGCAGCGCATCCCGCCCGAACGCCTATGGGTCAACCCAGACTGCGGCTTGAAAACACGCGGCTGGCCGGAAACGCAAACCGCATTACGCAACATGGTGGAGGCCGCGAAGTTGATGCGCCAGCGCGCCGCATACGTAGCGACGGTAACCGGCAGCGTTTAGTCAGCGACCCGAACGTGCGGAAAAATTCCGGGCAGATTTTTTCCGCACTCTAATTATGTTTAAGAGATAAGAGTTGGTATGCAGGATTGGGCGTAGCACCTGCCTCGTGCCCGGTTGCCACTGGGGATCAAGTGCCGGTTTCAAGCTGCCGATAATGTACGAGCGGGAAACCGGATCGACAGCAGCAACCGACATGGCCGAACCTCCAATCATCAAACCCAAGCCTTCGATCGGGCAACGGCGTTACAACGTCGTGCTGACCGGTCACGTGCGCAAAGGGTTCATTCAAGAGCAGGTGGGTGTTGAGTTGGCGCGCCTGGCTAGCATTGATGCCGCGCAGGCCAAGCTATTACTCAGCGGTGCGCCGCGCGTGGTTAAAGCCAACGTTGACCAAA
>JANOOV010000161.1:0-2506 GCA_031421535.1 Gammaproteobacteria bacterium | reverse complement strand
TTTGCCGCGCGGTGCCCAGGATTTTTGATCGCTGTGCGCTTCGTGCACAAACGAGCGCGCCTTGTACGGACAGGCGATCATGCAATAGCGGCAGCCGATGCACAGATGCTTGTCGACCAGCACGATGCCGTCGTCGCGACGAAATGATGCGCCGGTCGGACAAACGTCAACACACGGCGCCGTGGTGCAATGCTGGCACAACATCGGCAACACGGTGGTGCGATTCGTGGTTTTGTCTTTCAGTGTAACTTTGCGGATCCATTGGGCGTCGATGTCGGAGCGGCCGGTGGATTTCAGGCCGTTCTCTTCATCACATGCTTTTACACAGTCGTCGCAGCCTTCAACACATTTACCGGCGTTGACCAGCATGCCCCAGCGCACTTTTCCGGTCGCGGGTTCGTCCGGCGCACGCGCGCTTGCGACGCGTTGCACCATCGCCGCGCCCAGCGCGACACTGGCTGTCAAGACGCCAATGCTTGTCAAGAAATGGCGCCGATACGCGTTGATTGGAGTTTCTGCTTCACTCATGGTGAGGCTCCCGAAAGCTTCGGCGCATCCGGCCTGGATTGGTGACACTCAAAACAGTCGATACTCACGGCGGCATAGGTGTGGCAACTATTGCAGAAATGGCGTTTGTCGTCGCTGCCTACCGGTTGGTTTTTTTCATCATGCACCGCGTGGCAGTTCAAACATTCTTTGAGGCTGTGCTTCTTGGTGCGTATGCCTCTCTGCACGGTTTCATCACGTTGATGCAGCAAAAACTCCATGTGATTTTTGCGCATCACGTTGGTGTCTTCGACGCAGCGTTCGCCTTTGCCTTTGGGGATTTTTGGTTTGGGGACATCGGCGGATACGCCTGCTGTAAGTACCGACAAGGCAACGAACAAAGAGCAAAGAACCAACCCCCTTACTATGCAAGGGGGAGGGCGGGGGTGAGTATTTAGCACACCCCCATCCCAACCTTCCCCCTTGTAGGGGGAAGGAGAGACTTTATTAAGCCCTGAAGTACGATTCAGCATTCCTGGTCTCTAATCCCGCGATTACGCGTTACTCACCCAACCCCATCTTGATATACCCCGTCGGGCACACATCGGAACAGATGTGGCAACCGACGCAGCGCGAGTAGTCGGTGTAAACATAACGGCCCATGGTCGACTCTTTTTTGGGCGTACGCTTCACCGCTTCATACGGGCAATAAATTACACAGTTGTCGCATTCGAAGCACATGCCGCAACTCATGCAACGCTTGGCTTCAGCCACCGTCTCCGCTTCGCTCAAGGCGTGCAGGCGTTCTTCAAAATGACCGAGCACTTCCTGCGCATCAGGCACCGTCTCGCCACGCTTGTTGCGGCCCACAAAACCGAAATGACCGAGATACAAATCCTTCGCGGGAATGATCTGGTGCGCTGAACGGTCTTCGTAGTTGTGCACGGCGAAGGGTTGATCGTCGGTACCGCGCAGACCGCGATCAGTCTCGCGCAGATCGTCAGCTTTGTCTGAGACAAATGGCTTGGGGTCGAGACCCTGCTCGCGCAGCTTGTCCAGCAAATCGAAATGATGCACATCGACTTTCGGACGCTTTACCGGTTCGGCATGCTTCAGATAATGATCAATGCTTTCCACAGCGACCGACGCTTGGCCGATGACCGTGGTCAACAGGTGCGGGCGCACGATATCGCCTGCCACGAATACGCCCGGCTTGTTGGGCACCTGGTAAAACTTGTCGGCATTGATCAGGCCTTTGCCATTGTCGTAATCCTCCAATCCGCGGAAGTCGCCGGATTGGCCGATGGCGGACACAATCAAATCACACTCAATGTCATGCTCGGTACCCGGAATGGTTTCGACCTTGCCGCCCTCGTGCTTCAGCTCAATAACACGCAACGCCTTGGCGCGGCCAGTGGTGGGATCTTTGATCACTTCAACCGGTTGCAGGCTGCCGCGAATCTGCACACCTTCATGCAGGGCGTCATCGACTTCGCGCTTGGCGGCATTCATCTTGCCCAGCGGTTGGCGCGACATCAACAGCACTTCGGCGCCTTCGCGGCGCGCAATATCGACCACGTCGTGCGCGGTAAAGCCCAGCACAATATTTTCGGGACGATCTTTCTCGGCGATGTTGGTGATCTGCCCCAAGCGGCGTGCGACGGAAGCCACGTCGATGGAAGTATCGCCGCCGCCCACCACGATCACACGGCCGGACACCGTTTTCAAACGGCCATGATTGAATGCCGACAGGAAGGCCACCCCGGAAATGCAGTTGGTCGCATCCGAACCGGGTACCGGCAGATTGCGACCCGACTGCGCGCCGATGGCGAACAACACGGCATCGAATTCTTCCTGGATTTTTTGCAGCGCCACGTCAGTGCCGACACGCGTGTTCATACGCAGCTCCACACCCATGTCAACAATGCGTTGAATTTCACCGCCTAGCACATCGCGCGGCGTGCGATAACCGGGAATGCCGTAGCGCATCATGCCGCCCAGATCTTCATGATCGTCGAAC
>JANOOV010000160.1:0-4618 GCA_031421535.1 Gammaproteobacteria bacterium | reverse complement strand
GCGGCGCCAAAGTCATTCTCGACAGCGCCTCCGTCACCCTCAACCCCGGTGAAAAAATCGGCCTGGTCGGTCGCAATGGCGCGGGAAAGTCCACGCTGTTTGCGATGCTTAACGGCTCGCTGCACGAAGACGGCGGAGTAGATCTTAATGAACGACCCCCACCCTACCCTCCCACTTCCAGGGGGAGGGGAAATTCATTTCAGTTCTTTTGCAGTTCTTAATAAACAGTCAATACTCGAACCGCTTCGCCACCAGCAACAGCAACTGCTCCAGCAACAATCCAACAATGCCGACGATAAAAATCGCGATGATGATGTGTGCGACGTTCAGATTGTTCCACTCGTCCCACACCCAGAAACCGATGCCGACGCCGCCGGTGAGCATCTCGGCCGCGACGATCACCAGCCACGCCACGCCGATGGACAAGCGGTTGCCGGTCATCATGTAGGGCAGCACGGCGGGGAACAAAATGCGCGTGAAGATTTTCCACTCGGACAGGTTCAGCACCCGCGCCACGTTCATGTAATCCTGCGGCACCTTGCTCACACCTACGGCGGTGTTGATGATCATCGGCCAGATCGAGGAAATGAAAATCACCCAGATCGCGGCGGGCTGCGATTCCTTGAACACCAGCAAGCCGATGGGCAACCACGCCAATGGCGATACGGGTCGCAACAGGCTGACGATGGGCGCGGTCATGCGGTGCAGGAACGCGAACCGGCCGATCATGAAACCCAGCGGAATACCGATCAGCGCCGCCATGCCGAAACCCAAGCCCACCCGGCTGAGCGAGCCCAGGATATTCCAGCCGATGCCCTTGTCGTTCGGCCCGTGGTCATAAAACGGATCAGCGAACAACTGCACCGCCGCGTGCCAGGTCTTGGCAGGGCCCGGCAGGTCGGGACTGAGCTGGGCCACGAACGCCCACAACGCAATAAACAGGACCAGCCCCAACATCGGCGGCAGCACGTGGCGCAGCAATGCATCACGATTCTCCCGCGCCCGCCGATTTTGTATTGCAGCGGAGTCAACTTTTGGCACCAGATGCGGTGTCGGCGGTGCTGCACCCGATACACCCGCCGCAGCGGTTGACACATCCGCACTGCGCATACGCATTTTCAAAGCACTCATGCCCTGCCCCCTTACACCTTGATCTTGAAGCTGTCGGCATACGCTTTGGGATTCTTGCCATCCCATACCACGCCGTCGAAAAATGTTGTGCTGCGCAACGAATCGCCCGGCACTGCAATCTTCACTTGCGAAGCCGCCTGCTTGTACAGCTCGATCTGGTTCACCTTGGTCGCCACGGCCAGATAGTCCGGATGCTCTTTCAACAAGCCCCAGCGCTTGTGCTGGGTGAGGAACCACATGCCGTCGGACAAGTATGGAAACGTCACCGCGCCGTCGTTGAGGAACTTCATGAAGTTCGGGTCCTTCCAGGTCTTGCCATTACCGTTGTCGTAGTTGCCCAGGAAGCGCCCTTCGATCACCTCTTCCGGCGCGTTCACGTACGACTTGCTGGCAATGATTTTCGCAACGGCGGATCGATTCGCCGTGGTATCGATGTGCTTCGCGGCTTCCAGCACCGCCATCAGCATCGCGCGCGTGGTGTTGGGATATTTCTGCGTGAATTCCAGCGTGGTGCCCAACACTTTCTCCGGATGATCTTTCCAGATGTCCTGCGTCGTCGCAGCGGTGAAGCCGATGCCGTCGGCAATCGCACGCGCATTCCACGGCTCGCCCACGCAATAGCCGTCCATGTTGCCGACGCGCATGTTGGCGACCATTTGCGGCGGCGGCACGGTGATGGTCTTGACATCAGTGAATGGGTTGATGCCGTGCTGCGCCAGCCAGTAGTAAATCCACATCGCGTGCGTACCGGTCGGAAAAGTGTGCGCGAAGGTGTAGTCACGCTTGTCACTGTCGATGAGTTTTTTCAGCGACGCGCCATCGGTGACGCCCTTGGCCTTGAGTTGGTTCGATAACGTGATGGCCTGGCCGTTGTGATTCAGCGTCATCAACATCGCCATGTCTTTCTGCGGCCCGCCGATACCCAGTTGCACGCCGTAAATCAAGCCATAAAGCACATGCGCCGCGTCGAGCTCGCCGTTCACGAGTTTGTCGCGTACCCCGGCCCAACTCGCTTCCTTGGTTACGGCGACATTGAGCCCGTATTTTTTGTAAAGACCCAGCTCCCCTGCCATCACCACGCTGGCGCAGTCGGTGAGCGGAATGAAACCGATTTTCAGATCGGTTTTTTCCGGCGCGTCGGAACCGGCCGCCCAGGCCATGTTGCGCAAGCCCGGTGTCAGGCCAAACGCGGCGAAACCACTGAGCGCCGCACCGGCCTTGATGAATTTGCGGCGTGTGGGATCGGCAATCGTTTTATTACGTTTCTGTGGGTTATCGTATTCAGTCATGCTGTAGTACTCCTGTTGCGTTTACAGTTCAAAAAAAAACGGCGCCATTCCCGCGAAACAAAACCAGTTCGCGACAATGGACACCGTTGTCCGCACACACACGCACCGCCGTTGGCGCGTTGTGCAAACGTGCGGCCCGGCATCGGGTCGCACGTGTTTTAACCTAGAAACCTCAGTTGGACGGCTTGTGGAGTGCGATCCGTTGGGTGCAGGGCAAGGCGCAACGAGCGAGGAATAGCGAGCTATTCCGGCGAGTTGCAACGAAGCCATGCGCACAACGGGGCGTGCTCCACAGGCCGTAGCGGGCCTCACCCTCCGAGTGAAGCCTGTACAAACAATAAATACCAATACCTGCACACATTTGCATGGGCCTTGCAGCGGTCAACTGAGGTTTCTAGGTTTAACCCAGTAACTCCGCCGCGCCGATTACACCGTGCGCGACCTCGACAATTTTCTCGTTGCGATCCATCGCCATCTTGCGCAGCAGACCATAGGCTTGCTGCTCATCGCATTTGCGGCGCAGCATCAGAATGCCCTTGGCGCGTTCGACCACCTTGCGCTCCGCCAGCGTGGCTTTGGCTTGATCCAACTCCGCGCGCAAGGCCTGGTTTGCCTTGAAGCGCGCAACCGCGATCTCGACCAGTGGCTTCACACGAGCGCTGCTCCAGCCGTCCACCACGAACGAACTCACACCGATATGCATCGCCTGGCGAATCATGTGTTCGTCACTGTGTTGCGCAAATATCAGAATCGGGCGCGGGCGCTCCCGGCTGATGGCGCGTAAATCATCCAGCACATCATGATCCGGACGTTCCATATCGATAATGATGACATCGGGTTGCACCGCGTTAACTTGCTCGGCTAAATCGCGGATACCGAACAACTTGGCCACCACGTGGTAACCGGACTCAAGCAACGCTTGCTCTAACAATTGCGCCCGCTCAAGCGATTCATTAACCAGCACGACCTTGCGTTGCTCACCGTCGGATTTAAGTTTCATGGTCGCATCACGCATCTTGCCGCTCATGGCATGGACCATTACAAAGCGCGTGCCAACGTACATGGTTTGCCTGAAAACAGCGGTAATTTCAGCATAAACACCCGAACATCGCCGTTATGGATGCAAGCAGGTGCGGGTGATTTGCACCAAGACAGGGTTCAAAGGCGGGCGGTAGTTTTAATATGGTGCACAGACACAAATCCACGGGTTACCATGCACGCCATGAATTCCCACGCATCCGAATTTGCACTGCGCCCCGACCTGATTTATCTCAATCATGCCGCCGTGGCGCCGTGGCCAAAACGCAGTGCCGAGGCGCTGCAACGCTTCGCCGAAGAAAATGTCACGACCGGAGCATTACACTACCCGCGCTGGAACGCCGTTGAGAAACAACTCAAAAGCCGCCTCGCCACCCTGCTGAATGCGCCGTCCGCCGACGACATCGCACTGCTGAAAAATACTTCGGAAGCGCTCTCGGTCGTCGCTTACGGCCTGGATTGGCAGCCCGGCGACAACGTGGTGATCAGTGATCAGGAATTTCCGTCCAACCGCATTGTGTGGGAGTCGTTGGCGTCGCGCGGCGTGCAGACACGGCGCGTCGATCTGCATTCGGCCCGCACCCCGGAAGAGGCGTTGCTGCAAAACATGGATGCGCGCACGCGGGTGCTGGCGATCAGCTCGGTGCAATTTGCCAGCGGGCTGCGTATCGACTTGCCGCGCCTGGGCCGGCACTGCCGCGCGCACGGCGCACTGTTCTGCGTGGATGCGATTCAAAGCCTCGGCGCGTTGCGCTTCGACGTACAGGAAATTCAAGCCGATTTTGTCGCCGCCGACGGCCACAAGTGGCTGCTCGGCCCCGAAGCGGTAGCGGTGTTTTACTGCCGCGCGGAACTGCGCGCGCGCCTGCGCTTGCAGCAGTTCGGCTGGCACATGGTCGAAGATTCCGGCGACTACCGCGCCGATGCGTGGACACCCGCGCACAGTGCGCGCCGCTTTGAATGCGGCAGCCCGAACATGCCGGGCATACACGCACTGGAGGCAAGCGTGTCGCTGTTGCTGGAAGTCGGCATGGATGAAATCGAACGGCGCGTGCTTGAAAACAGCGCATTTTTACTCACGCAGATTGCTGCACTGCCCGACTATGAACTCATCACCGACGCCACACCCGGCCGCTTCGCGGGAATTGTCACGTTCCGCC
>JANOOV010000159.1:0-3012 GCA_031421535.1 Gammaproteobacteria bacterium | reverse complement strand
AATAGCGGCATGGCGACGTTTTCCAGTGCGGTGAATTCCGGCAGCAAATGATGAAACTGGTACACGAAGCCGAGCACGCGATTGCGCACCAGGCCACGTTGCGTTTCGCTCATGCCGGAAATGTCTTGATCGTTGACGCAGACGCTGCCACTGGTCGGCAAGTCCAGGCCACCCAGCAGATGCAGCAATGTGCTTTTTCCGGAACCGGAAGCGCCGACGATGGCGACCCGTTCGCCGGGCGCGACGCTTAAATCCACATTGCGCAACACCTCGACATGCAGCGGGCCTTCGCTGAACGTCTTGGAAAGATTCACACAACGCAATACCTGCGTAACGTTGAGCGCTGTGTCATTCATAACGCAGCGCCTCGGCCGGTTGCATGCGCGACGCGCGCCATGCGGGATAAATCGTCGCCAGCAAACTCAAGCCAAACGACGTGACGGTAATGGTGATGACATCGTTCCAATGCAGGTCGGACGGAAAATCGCTGATGTAATACACGTCGGCGGGCAGGAACTGCACGCTGAACAGGCGTTCGATCATCGGCACCAGCGTGTCGACGTTCAGCGCCAGGCTCACGCCGCCCAGCGCGCCCAACACCGTGCCGATCACGCCGATGATGGTGCCTTGCACCATGAAAATCCGCATCACGGTGCGCGGTGCGGCGCCGAGCGTGCGCAAGATGGCGATCTCACTGGTTTTGTCCATCACCACCATCACCATGGTGGAAATGATATTGAATGCGGCCACCGCGATGATCAGCGACAGGATGATGAACATCATGCGTTTCTCGATTTTGAGCGCACGGAAAAAATTGGCGTGCTGTCGGGTCCAGTCGCTGACCAGATAATCGCCGGTCAATTCCTGGGCAACCTCTTTGACAATACGTGGCGCTTCAAAAATATCCGCGACTTTCAAACGTACGCCGCTCACGGTATCGCCCATGCTGAATAGTTTTGCGGCGTCGTGCATGTGGATCAGCGCCAGCGCGCTGTCGTATTCATACATGCCAACTTCAAACACGCCGGTGACGGTGAAGCGTTTCAGACGCGGCAAGATCCCGGCCGGAGTGACGTTCGCTTGCGGGGCCACCAAGGTGACTTTGTCGCCCACCAGCACACCCAACGCACGGGCCAGTTCTTTGCCTAAAATAATATTGAACTCGCCCGGTTGCAGATCCTTGAACGAACCGAACAGCAATTTATTGCCAACCTCGGATACGTTGGGTTCTTCTTCCGGCAACACGCCCTGGATGATGGTTCCATTGACCTGCTGCCCAAGCGTCAGCATGCCCTCTTTCTGGATATACGGCGCCACGCCGATAATGCGCGGATCTTTACGCAGGGTGTCCAGCACGTGGTGCCAGTTGCCCAGCGCGCCATCGTAACCCTGAATGCTCGCGTGCGATGCCATGCCCAGAATGCGCTGACGCAGCTCTTTCTCGAATCCGTTCATCACCGACAACACCGTGATCAGCGCCGTGACACCCAGCGCAATCCCCATCATCGACGTCAGCGAAATAAACGAAATAAAATGCGTGCGCCGCTTGGCGCGCGTGTAACGCAGACCGATGAACAGGGAGAGAGGATGGAACATCAGGTGCTCAGTAATCTACTGTAGTGCTTCGTAGGCATGGGGCTCTAAAAGCTGCAAAGAACCATGCTCTTCGACAAAAGACACTCCTTCCCCCTTGCAGGGGGAAGGAGCTCTATATTCGAAAATCATGTCGGGATTCAAGTTTGTGTTCCAAACAGAATGGAGTTTTTGACCGGATGAGTTTTTGCGTGATGGATACTACCACGGAGGTTGAAATATCGCTGCGCTAACTGCGCTCGCGTAGCCGTGGATCGAACGCGTCGCGCACGGCGTCGGAAAACAGATTCGCCGCCAGCACCAGCACAAACATGAACACGAACGCGGCGGCCAACGACCACCAAACCATCGGTTCGCGAGCCATTTCCAGGCGCGCCTGGTTGATCATGTTGCCCCAGCTGTGCATGGTCGGGTCGACACCGACACCGACGTAGGACAACACCGCTTCGGCCAACACCAGTCCGGAAAAATCCAGCACCACGGCGATCAGCACGATGTGCATCACGTTGGGCAGGATGTGGCGGCCGATAATGGTGAAGTGGCCGACGCCCAACGCGGTGGCGGATTGAATATAGTCAAGCTCGCGCAGTTTCAGGCTCTCGCCGCGCAGCAGGCGGCACAGGCCGGTCCAGCTGGTGATGCCCAGGATCATGCACAGGAACAGTAATCGCAGATCGGCGCGTGTCACCGTATCGTAATCTGCGCCGTAGATTTGCAAATACACTTGTACCAACAATACGGCGGCGGCGATCAGCAACACGCCGGGAATCGAATTCAAGGTGGTGTAGACATACTGGATGACGTCGTCGATCCAGCCGCGAAAATAGCCCGCCATGATGCCGAGCAACACCGCGAACGGCAGCATGATGAGCGTGGTGAGCGTGCCGATGACGAGGCCGGTGCGGATACTTTTGAGCGCGGCGTAAAATACATCCTGCCCGACCTTGTCGGTGCCGAAGATGTGATATTTGCCGGCGAGCACGCTGCACACTGACGCAAGTACGATGATCACCATGAGTGTTGCGAGGATCACGTGCCAGGGCGTGTCAGTTTCGCCGCGCACGATCCGGCGCAACATGTTCACAAACGGGATACGCGCGCGGCGGCGCAGCGCGGCGGTCAGCATGCCGATCAATACCGCAGTGATCGAAAGGCCGATCAGTAAACCCACCATTGCGCGCTTGCCGATGTCGGCGCTGCGTTCGCGCTGCGCATCTTTTAAATGTGCGCCGCCGAATTTCAGCGGCGGAAATTCGCGCGACTGTGTGCCGTCGAGGTGCTGCACCATTTCTTTTACATAGGCGTGGGTGGCGAACGGCGCGGAGTAGGTTTTTTCATCGCGCTCGCGCAGTGACGTGGCGATTACATCCAGGATGCTCAACACTTCACCTGATGCGGCACTCTGCTGGCCGTCGGCAT
>JANOOV010000158.1:0-8066 GCA_031421535.1 Gammaproteobacteria bacterium | reverse complement strand
GTTTTTCGCCGCAGTGTTTTTCCGCCCGGAATTTTTTATCGAGGCGGCGAATAACATCCCGGCCAATCCCCTGCAGACGCCACCGCATATTGCGCCGTCGTGGTACTTCCTGCCGTTTTACGCGATTCTGCGCGCGATTCCCGATCTGCTCGGCGGGGTCGTAGTCATGACTTTATCCATTTTGGTGTTTGCACTGATGCCGTATCTGGACCGATCTAAAATACCGGGCGGCTCGCGTTACCGGCCGTTTTACCGGGCGATGTTCTACGTGTTTGTCGTGGATATTGTCGTACTGAGCTACGTTGGTGGGCAACCCGCTACCGAGGCTATGGCGCTGGTCGGGCAGATAGCGACGTTGGTCTATTTCGGTTTGTTTGTGTTGCTGCCGTATCTGTCGGTGAAAGAAGAGGCGTGGTTGCGCAAGCGCGGTTTACCCGCAGCGGTGGTGGCGATGCTGGCCAGCGAAGATGCGCAGCGCGCCGCCGCGAAGGCGCGTCGATGAAGCCGCTACGCACCATCGCATTATTGTTGGGTTTCGCGACGTTTAACGTGGCGGGATCGGAGCTGGCGGACGTCGAGTTCGAACGTTCGCCGGAGGCATTAAAGCGTGGCGCCGAGGTCGTCACCCGCGTGTGCATGGGTTGCCATAGTCTGCACTATGTCAAGTACCGCGACCTGCAAAAAACAGGATTCAGCAATACGGAGCTGGATGCGCTGCGCGGTACGCAAAGCCTGGATGAGCCTATGCTCAGCGCGATCACCGACGACATGGCGATTGAATTATTTGGCTTGGTTCCCCCGGATCAGTCACTGCTCGCCAAGGCACGTGAGGGCGGAGCGCGTTATATCTACACACTACTGACCAGTTACGGGAAAGATGCCAAGGGTGACGTGTCCAATTTATTATTTCCCGGACTGCGTATGCCGGATGTTTTGGATTATGCCTCTGCGGATGTGACGCAACGTGTCGCCTTGCAACAGCAAGTGCGCGATGCCGCAGTATTTCTGGAATGGGCCGCCGACCCACACGCCGCTGAACGCCGCCGGATCGGCGTGTATGTGCTGGCGTATCTGGCGGTGTTGACGTTCCTGCTTTACCTCATCAAGCGACGCGTGTGGGCGCGCTTACCGCCGCCGGTGGCACGCTGAATTGTAATACAGGATTTGCGGTTTACATCCGCACCTCTCTTGATTACGATGGCGGCCATGAAAAGGAGCAGTATTTGTTTAGTTGTTGCGTTGTCGTGGCTCATGCCATTGACGGCGTATGCAGCCCCGGACGAGTGCGCGAGTGGCCTGAAATCCTACATGGAAAGGGATTACGCCAAGGCGCTGAAGACGTTTGAAGCCGCTGCAAAAAAGAAAGACGGCTGCGCGCAGTTTCAGCTTGGCATGCTGCACATGTACGGACGTGGCACCAAGAAAGACGACGCCAAGGCCCGCGAGTGGTTCAAAAAATCCGCAGCTAATGGTTTTGAAAAAGCCCAGATGCAGTTGTCGCAAACTAATCCCTAACTGTTTCCACCGGCGTATCTTTTGCGTTGCCCCAGTCCGACCATGATCCGGCATAACCGCGCACACGTTGGTAGCCCAGCGATTTGAGCACCATGTAGGTGTGTGCCGAGCGGTGGTGGGTATGGCAGTACACAATCACTTCCTTGTCGGGTGTCACTCTGCGTTGCGCTAACAACGCGCGCAACTCGTCGGGGGTTCTAAAGCGCAGGTTGCGCGACTGATCCATTGCCAGTAACCAGTCCATATTGACTGCACCCGGGATATGCCCGGCGCGTTCCGCGCTGCGCACTTCACCGGAAAACTCCCGTGCGCTACGGCAGTCCAGCACACACACGGCAGGATTTTTTAGCTGGTCGAGGATATAGGCGCGATCCGCAATTACGCTGGTATTGACATTAACCGCGTAGGGCGTCGGAGCGATTGAAACAGCAGAGGGATCCACGCGATGCCCTTCGGCGGCCCAGGCCGCGAGTCCGCCGTTCAGCAGCGTGATCTGCGTGTGGCCCATCGCGTGCAGCGTCCACAAAAAACGTGCTGCCTTACCGCCGCCTTCTTCGTCGTAGGCGACGACCTGCGTGTGCGGCGCAATCCCCAGGTCGGAAAAAATTCCCCCGAGCGTTTTGGTCTCCGGCAATAAGCCGATCACCGGTGGTTTGTTGCGAATGATCTTGGTGTAATCCAGATGCACTGCGCCAGGGAGGTGTTGGCTCGCGTAGAGGTCGGCACGGCACAAATCCACAACGCGCACGTTGGGGTTATTTAGATAATGCTCAAGATCGTCGGGCTCAATCAACAGCGGTAGCGTAGTGGAGTTCATGGTGGTTAGCGGCTCAGCTCTGGGGTGAGGTGTGGATGCAGGGTTTGCAGTAAGGCTTTAAATACTTTAGGCGAACCGGCGACGATATTGCCGGTGTCCATGAATTCGCTGCCGCCGGACAGGTCGCCGACCAAACCACCGGCTTCCTGAATCAACAATACGCCGCCTGCGACGTCCCACGGACTTAGGCCGAACTCCCAAAAACCATCCAGGCGTCCCGCCGCCACATAGGCCAGGTCAAGCGCGGCGGAACCGGCGCGGCGAATACCTGCCGTCATCGGCGTGAGGGCTTTAAAGGTTTGCAGGTAGCAATCCAGATGCTGTTGGTAGCGATACGGGAAGCCGGTGCCCAGCAGTGCGCCCTCGAGACTTTTTAGATTGCTTACGCGGATACGTTTGTTGTTGAGCTGTGCGCCCGCACCGCGCGAGGCGGTGAAGATTTCCTGGCGCATCGGGTCGTACACCACGGCATGGGTCAATACACCTTTGTGCTGGATGCCGATCGACACGGAGAATTGCGGAAAGCCATGCAGAAAGTTGGTGGTCCCGTCGAGCGGGTCGATGATCCACACATATTCTTCACCCGCTTGTTCGCCGCTTTCTTCGGCCAGGATGCCGTGGTTGGTATAGTGCTTGCGAATCACCGCGATGATTTCCTGCTCGGCATTGCGATCAACTTCGCTGACGAAGTCATTGCGCGATTTTGAAGAAATCGTCAGCGTGTCGATGCGGTCGACCGAACGCAGGATGACATTACCGGCCTGGCGCGCGGCGCGAACCGCGATGTTGAGCATGGGATGCATGAGTGGGTGTGCCGACGATAATAGGGCGTGTATTGTAGTATCACGACGCGTAAATATCGAAACATGAAACGGCGTCTTTTTTCGCCCTGCGTCGTTGCAGCCCCTTGCAATACGTACAGTATTGCTGCGGGTCTGCGCCTCGCTGGGCAAAAAAATCCTTCCGTTTCATTGGTTCCGATATTTACGCGTCGTGATACTAGCAGGCGTTGAACGGAAAACTACGGCAACATTTGCGACCAACAGTGTGGGTGACAGAATTTGGCGTTGGAAATTTTATCCAATATTCAAGTGGTGTTGATACACACCACGCACCCCGGAAACATCGGCGCCGCAGCGCGTGCGATGAAGACCATGGGGCTGACACGGCTGCGCTTGGTGACACCGAAATACTTTCCGCATGACGAGGCGACGGCGCGCGCGGCGGGTGCGACGGAGGTGCTCGACAACACACAGGTGTACGCGACTTTTGCAGAAGCGGTTGCGGATTGCAGCTTGGTGCTGGGCGTCAGCGCACGTTCCCGCACCATTGCCTGGCCGCAGTGGGACGCGCGTGGCGCGGGTCGGCACATCGTCAGCGTGGCGGGTAACGTGCAGGTAGCGCTGGTGTTTGGATCGGAGCGCGTTGGCTTGAGCAACGACGACATCGATCATTGTCATGGGTTGGTGCAGATTCCCGCGAATCCGGATTATGCGAGTTTGAATCTGGCGGCGTCCGTACAAGTGCTCGCTTACGAATTGCGCATGGCGGCGCTGGAGGTTTCTGGAGCGGCAATGACACCGCCGCCCGAACATGTGCCAGCCAACGCGCAAGACGTCGAACGCTTCTACGCACACTTGCGTCAGACGTTGGTAGATGTGGCATTTCTCGATCCGGAAAATCCGCGCCAGCTGATGCGCCGCGTGCGCCGCCTGTTCAATCGCGCGCTGCCTGATACAATGGAACTGAATATTTTGCGCGGCATCCTCGCTGCCGTTGACGCAAAAAACGCCAAACCTCGTTAACCACTTTCTTCACAACAGACGCCAACGATGTTGCAACGAATCCGGGAAGACATTCAGTGTGTATTCGAGCGCGACCCCGCCGCGCGCAGCACCTTTGAGATCATCACCACCTATCCAGGCGTGCATGCGCTGCTGGTACACCATGTCACGCACTGGCTCTGGCACCTCAATGCGAAATGGTTGGCGCGCTTTCTCGCCGCGCTCACGCGTTGGTTGACCGGTGTTGAGATTCATCCCGGTGCGAAAATCGGCCGACGTTTTTTTATCGACCACGGCATGGGTGTGGTGATCGGGGAAACGGCGGAGATCGGCGACGACTGCACGTTGTACCACGGCGTGACACTGGGCGGGACCACCTGGAACAAAGGCAAGCGACACCCCACGTTGGGCAATAATGTCGTGGTCGGTGCCGGGGCGAAAATACTCGGCCCCATCACCATTGGTGACGGCGGTCGTGTCGGGTCAAACGCAGTGATCGTGAAAGATGTCGCCCCCGGCGCGACCGTGGTGGGTGTGCCGGGCAAGGTGGTGCATCAAGCGAGCGTCACTGAGCTTGATGAACAGCGCCGCGCGATGGCCAAAAAAATCGGCTTCGACGCTTACGGACAGACCCAGGACATGACTGATCCGGTGGCGCATGCCATCAACCTCATGCTCGATCACATGCATGCGGTGGATCGGCGGCTTGAAGCGATCTGCGCCGCGTTGAAGGAGTTGGATATGCCGCTGGATACGGAAAAACTACCGGCTTTGGAAGGGTGCAAGATCACGCCCAGCGCGGGTGAGCAGCAAGAAGAAAAATTGTGATCATCAACCCTACAATGGCGTCAATGCCAGGGCTGAATAGTTGACTAAATTACTTGGCTATGGCCTACTTGTTTGACAAGGTGCCCTAATGAAACTGACTACCAAAGGCCGCTATGCGGTGACAGCAATGCTGGATCTGGCGCTGCATAACGACGCCGGGCCGATCACACTGGCGGATATCTCGGAGCGTCAGGGAATTTCCTTATCCTATCTGGAGCAATTGTTTTCGCGCTTGCGTAAAAATGGATTGGTCGCCAGCGCGCGTGGGCCCGGCGGCGGTTACCGCTTGAGCCGCGACGCGAATGAAATCGCCGTAGTTGACGTCATTACCGCCGTGGACGAAAAAATCAACGCACAGCGGTGTGAAGGTGCCGGGAATTGCCAGGACGAAAAAATCTGCCTGACGCATGAGCTGTGGGGCAAGCTGAGCGACCAGATTTATGCATTTCTCAAAGGCATCAGCCTCGGCGATTTAGTCAAGAATCATGCGATTTGTGAAGTGGCTGAACGGCAAGACCGCGAAGTGGCGGAATATCGCGGTGGTAAACGTGTATCCCTGGGTCGGTGAATTTACCCAGCGAATTCTGGTAGTACAACTTGTTAGAAGGTAGATGAAATGAAGCAACCGATCTATTTGGATTACTCCGCAACGACGCCGGTAGACGTGCGCGTGGCAAGCAAGATGATGGAGTATTTAACCGTCGACGGCCAGTTCGGCAATCCGGCATCGCGTTCGCATCCCTATGGATGGAGCGCCGAAGAGGCGGTTGAACGGGCCCGTCAACAAGTGGCTGATCTGGTGGGCGCGGATGCCAAAGAAATTATCTGGACTTCAGGCGCGACCGAATCCAACAACCTCGCGATCAAGGGCGCGGCGCACTTTTATCAGAAGAAAGGCAAACACATCGTCACCTATAAAACCGAACACAAGGCGGTACTCGATACCTGCCGCCAATTGGAGCGCGAAGGTTTTGAAGTCACTTACCTTGATCCGGAAACCAGCGGGCTGATTGACCTTGCCAAGTTCGAAGCCGCGTTGCGTCCCGACACGATTCTGGTCTCCGTCATGCACGTCAACAATGAGATTGGCGTGATTCAGGACATCGCCGCCATCGGCGAAATCACGCGGGCGCGCGGCATTGTGTTCCACGTCGATGCGGCACAAAGCCCCGGTAAAACACCCATCGATTTGCGTACCATGAAAGTCGATTTGATGTCGTTCTCCGCGCATAAAGTGTACGGACCGAAAGGCATTGGCGCGTTGTTCGTGCGCCGCACGCCACGCATCCGTTTGGAAGCGCAGACCCACGGCGGTGGACATGAGCGCGGGTTACGCTCCGGCACCTTGCCGGTGCACCAGATCGTCGGCATGGGCGAAGCGTTTCGCATTGCACGCGAAGAGATGGAGTTTGAAAACGAGCGTATCCGCCGTTTGCGTGATCGTTTGTGGGCCGGGTTTAAAGATATGGAAGCCGTGTATTTGAATGGCGATTTGAAACAACGGGTGCCGCACAATCTGAATGTGAGCTTTAATTTTGTCGAAGGCGAGTCGTTGATCATGGCGATCAAGGATCTGGCGGTATCGTCCGGGTCCGCGTGTACCTCGGCGAGCTTGGAGCCCTCGTACGTGTTGCGTGCCATTGGCCGCGATGACGAGCTTGCGCACAGCTCCATCCGTTTTTCCATCGGGCGTTACACCACCGAGCAGGACATCGACTACTCGATCAAGCTGCTACGCGAAAAAATTGCCAAGCTGCGCGAACTCTCGCCGTTGTGGGAAATGTACAAAGACGGCGTGGATCTGAAATCCGTGAAATGGGCAGCGCATTAACATGAGTATCACGCTGACTGAACGTGCTGCAGAGCGCGTAAAAACTTTCATCGACAAGCGCGGCAAAGGCGTAGGGGTGCGCTTGGGCGTGCGTACCACCGGCTGTTCCGGGCTTGCCTATGTGCTGGAGTTTATCGATAACGTCGATGCGCACGACACCGTGTTTGAAGATCACGGCGTAAAGGTGGTTATCGATCCGAAGAGTCTGGTTTACCTCAATGGAACGCAGCTTGACTTTACGCGCGAAGGCCTCAAGGAAGGCTTTAAATTCAATAATCCCAATGAGAAAAATACCTGCGGTTGCGGGGAAAGTTTCCAGGTTTAAAGTCTTCAGTGATGGTGCAGTGTCAAATCCCGCGCGCAATTTCTTCGAAATCTTCGATTTAACCCCCGGCTTCGCTATTGACCTTGCGTTGTTGACTGGGCGTTATCGCGAATTGCAGCGTCTAGTGCATCCCGATAAATATGCACAGGGTAGCGATCAAGATCGCCGGATCGCAGTGCAAATGGCGGCGAATATTAATGATGCCTTTCGCACCCTGAAAGATCCGGTGGAGCGCGCACGGTACTTACTGAGCCTGCAAGCGATTACCGTGGATGATGAATCCGCGCGACAGGTTGATCCCAAGTTTTTGATGGAGCAGATGGAGTTGCGCGAGGCCTTGGGCGAAGTGCATGGCAGCGCGCAGGCGGCGCAAAAGCTCGGCAAAATATTCGCGACCATCGACACGCTTGAAACGCAAACCTTGGGCGCCTTAACAGCGGCATTTGCGCGCGGCGATGCGGCGGCATTGCGCAATGCGAATGAGCAGGTACAGAAACTGCGTTTTATTAAACGCCTGCGCGGCGAGGCTCAAGAAGTCGAAGAGCGGATCACCGCTAACCCCTAGACTGTGACGAAACACTAAATCCCATGGCTCTTTTACAACTCAGTGAACCCGGCCAGACGCCATCGCCGCACGAGCGGCGGGTTGCGGTCGGTATCGATTTGGGGACGACTAATTCACTGGTTGCTACGGTACGCAGCGGCGTGGCGGAAACGCTGCCTGATGCGAATGGCCGCCACTTGTTGCCGTCGGTGGTGCGCTATGCCGCCGGTGCGGTGCCCAGTGTTGGCGATGAAGCCAAAGCCAATGCGGTGCTCGATCCATTCAATACCATCGCGTCGGTGAAGCGGCTGATGGGGCGCGGTGTTGACGACGTCAAGAAACTGGGTAATCAGTTGCCCTACCAGTTTGCGGCGGCGGATGCGGCGGTGCCGCGTATTGTCACTGCGGCCGGCGCGGTCAGC
>JANOOV010000157.1:0-13637 GCA_031421535.1 Gammaproteobacteria bacterium | reverse complement strand
GCTCCGTTACGGTAGGTAAACCGAACCGTGAGAATTTCGGCACCCACCGTCCCGAAGCAGTAGTAGCGTTTTCAGCCTGACTATGCTCAAGGTCTGCGGCAATAACACGCTTTGGATCGGCAAACGCATATTGCGCCAGCTCAAATGGGACGCCGTGCTTTTTAATATTCTCGGAATTTTTATTCTCGTCCCACTCAAAGTGCGTCTTTGCCATGTTTGGATCATAGCAGAGCTGGAGATTCTGGCCATAGATTAAGCCATACTAATATGTGGGCGTTGGGGCTCATAACATAAAGTTAATAGGCATCACGCTTTTGCGACGTCCCTATTGAACGCAGGGTTAGGCCGAGTGTCAACACAAACGCTGTTAAAGAAATTGCGGTAAATACTACGGGAACAATAAAAAAATAAATTACTGACAACACAACCGCCAATAAAGACACAACCACGTTTAGCATTGAAATATGTTTGCTTCTCGAAGAGTCAAAACTATCCGCTGCAAAAAGAACATTTGCAGTTCCATATCCGATTAGTAACAAACCCATCATTAGGCTAAAACCCTCGTGGAACAACAAAAGAGATGAATCAGGGCCCGGCATACTGATGATAAATTCTTTCATAACCTGAATCATTTTCTCTTGTTCAGGTGTTTTTGGTAAAAAAAGATGAGTGATGAGATGGCCAATGCCAAGGAACACAAAAGACCATGATCCAATCATGTGGAACAAGCGTGCATTTTTCATGTTCATTCCTGTATTTCTTTTATGGCCTAACGTTTGAGCCCAGCCGTAGGCCGTAGCACGTCGGTTTGAGCTAAGGGTTAGGTCGCTTTGAAAGTTCGAACATCCTGGGTCCATTTGCTGTCTTGGCTATTTCATCGGTAATCGCGCCAAATTCAATGAATGTTAGCGCGTGATTCTTTGTCTGGAATCCGGTGATTGTTAGCCAGAGGGGAATAGTATCGTCGTCGTGCCTTTTTTGGCTAACCAAAATTCCGCCCCAGTGTTTTATTGCGTTCGCGATGTCATAGGCGCGCTGCTCTTCAGAACCATCCGCTGGCTCGAAGACAAGTTTCCGACCTCCCAGGTTTACGAGAACGTCAATGAACATCTGATAGTTGAGAAGACATGCTTCCCACTGAGTGATTGCCGCAAAGTAGAGTTTAGGCTTCGGGCTATGGACGCTACTACGCACAGGTATTCAAGCGTTGTGTCGCGAGCTTGGTGATAGTGCGTGAACTGCGCCTGCGCGCGGCACAGGAGATTGACAGCAAATTGCCGCGTCTTTCCGATGAAGGCGTCCCGGTAGATGTTGTTGAGGAAATGATTGGCAATCCAGTGTTCTGCCTCAGGGTGAGACGCCCTTAAGTCCGGGATTTCGACCGCACTGAACTCGGCGACTCCCGGTGCGAGGAATCGATTTAGCAGGACTGGGTTGTACTGGATAACCACGGTAGTGAGTGACCTAAAGTTCGAGTTAAGCGGCGCGCTGAAAACGTAACAGGAAACATGCCGCGCTTTACCGCGTCCGCCTTGAACAAAGGGTTAGGCATAAACGGTATTACCGTAATTTCACACCACACTTTGGGCAAATAGAAGGATCTAGATTTACCCCGCGCGTGCCACCCCCAACAGGGACAGTTTCACAGTTCGGGCAACGGTAATAACGGTGTACATAAAACGTGATAGCGATTATTGCAGCGATGAATAGCGTAAAGGATATCAATGCCAAGATAATCGTCTCGGCGCTCATGTCTTGCCACAATAAGTTGTATTTCTGAGTCACATATAAAGGGCCGACCCGGGTCTTAATTTGAACATTGTCTCTTTCAATGAAGAAAGTTACGGCGCACCCAATAATTCCAAAAGCAAGTACAAAAAACCATGGACGAATCGCCATCAAGGTTTTGAGGCGGCGACTCTGAAAGCTGATAGCGGTAGATGGCACTGGTTCCATAGTATTTACGCCTAACGTTAAGTAGACATCATAGTACGTTGCACTACATTCAGTACGACCTACCTCAGGTAGTACAGAGCAGTAACTATAGTACGAATTTAATATCGAGCTTGTACCCGACAGCTCCCACACACTCACCTAACCGCAACACGGCGACACCGTGGACTCGGTACTGCGCTACACGCGCTTAATGGATTTTTTCATCGCAGCACTACGCTAGCAAGCCCGAGCTACCCCTGCGCCAGCTTGCGCACCTGTGACAGGATTCCTTCGAAAATCGGGCCGCTCACTGCATCGGGAAATCCCGCAGGCAACTGCGCCGCAACCGCATCGAGTACCTGGGGTGTGGCGTTGATGAAGCGCTGGATGCCGTGCTCGAAATCGACGCCCATTTCCATTGGAGCTGCCGCGCTCCCGCGCAGATCACCGGCCAGGCCGACATGATGTCGTAAAGCGGCGTCAGCTGGAATGTGGCCTCGCTGCTCATCCATGCCATCCTGCCGATATAGAAATTACAATTGTTATTGCTCTTTCGACGAGGCAACGATGCATCGCATATTCTGTCAACATCAGGCTTCTTTTCTGTCAATCGCATGCATGTGCCTGGGGCTTCTGTCGTGTGAAGGCGCGCGCGCACCATCGCCTCCCCCTGCTCCTGAACCGTTGCCTCCCCCCGCGATTAAATTTGCAGCCACCATGTTCCCGAACTTGAAGCCGTACGTCGATTCCGTCTTTATCACCAAGGACGGCAATCGCATCTATTTTCTGCATTCCATTTATGCGCCCCGCGTTATGAATGGCACGGCGCCGCCCAGCGCATGTACAACCGGGACGCTGTTGCCAAACCATGTAACGGCTACAAACCTTGAGTGGAATACGGATCTCTATTACGTCGAGTGGGATGGGTTGAAATGGTCCGCGCCGATCAACCTGGGCGCCCAGATCAATACGTTCGGAAACGAGTGTTGCGTCTGGCTCAATGATGCGGAAACGGAAATCATTTTTTATCGCGGCACGGATTTGGATGGAACTGGCCCCAACCCATACTTACCCCCGCCGGGAAATTACCGCGCCACCCGCACGGACAAAAACGCCGCGTGGGAACCGGCTACGGCGTTAAGCGGCGTCTACGGCACGCAGAACCAGACCAGCTCGGCTTACCGCCACGACGTTCATAAAGTCCCCTCCAACAATTATTATCTCTGGGAAAAGGCGGTCGGCGTGAGCGGGCGACTGCTGTTCGGATCGTGGAACGGTTCGTCTTACGATGCGCCCGTCCTGATCCCGGGCAGCGGTATCGAAGACAGCCAAATCTGGGCGGCGGACGATGAAAAAACGATTGTGTACAACCGCCGCAGCGGCGCGACCACCGACCTGTACAAAATGTCGCGACCCAGTACCGCCGCACCCTGGGGCATGCCGCGCAAATCGCCACCACGGGTTTCGAGGATTCCATCGGCGGGCGCGTCTGGGGCGAGCCCACGTTTGACGCGTCGCAATCATTCATGTTGTATGTGCGCTTCAATACGGCGGATGTCGATTGCTGGTCGGCCGACCTCATATACGCCCCGGGAAACTTGACTGACGGTTTTAAATCTCCAATGATTCTGACACGCTAAAAAAACACGCGACCAGGTTTGGGAGTGCGCTATGACAAAAGTGAAGACAGGCAATACACCTCGTTTGGTCAGCTTCAAGCTCTGCCCCTTTGTGCAGCGGGTGGCCATCGCACTGCAATGCAAAGCGATTGAACACACGCTTGAGTACATCGACCTGGCGGCCCCGCCACCGTGGTTTGTGGAATTGTCGCCGCTCAAGAAAGTCCCGCTGCTGTTGGTTGACGGCCACGTGCTGTTCGAGTCGTCGGTGATCAACGAGTACCTCGACGACGCCTACCCAAACAAGCTGCACCCGACGGATTTAATTCTGCGCGCAAAAAACCGTGGCTGGATCGAACATGGCAACGACTGCATGTCGAGCACTTTTCATTTGAGCATCAAGGAGGCGGAGCAGGACTTTATTGCGGTTCGCGACGATTTTCTGGCCAAGTTCGATCCGGTCGAGAATGCTTTGCAAGGCGGTCCCTTCTTCAATGGAAAAGAATTCTCGCTGGTGGATGCCAGTTACGCCCCGCTATTGCAACGGCTGGAATTCATCAACGAAATCCGGCCGGGAATTTTCGATACGGTGCGGCACCCGAAGATCGGCGCGTGGAAAGACGCTCTGTTAAAATTCGATGCCGTACGCGAATCCTGTGTGCCGGAAATCAAGGCGCTTTACTATGAGTTGCTCTGGAAACGACAGGGGTATATTTCCAGGTTCCTGGACAAGACAAATTATGGGAACCATGTCGTCAGAAGCATTTACTAACGGATGACGAACCCAACTTCACAGCAGGTAAACACGCATGGGCAAGCAATACACGGAATTAACCGACCATCTGGCCGACTTCATTGCGCGGCAGAACATGTTTTTTGTGGGCACTGCCGCAGCAGACGGCAGGGTCAATGTGTCGCCGAAAGGCATGGATACGTTGCGCGTGGTCACGGCGAACCGCGTGGTGTGGCTGAATCTCACCGGCAGCGGCAACGAGACGGCGGCGCATCTGCGCGAGCAGTCGCGTATTACGTTAATGTTCTGCGCGTTCGAAGGCGATCCGATGATTCTGCGCCTGTATGGCGCTGCCCGCGCGCTACACCCGCGTGACCCGGAGTGGGCCGGGCTGCTTGCGCTGTTTCCAGAGTTTAAGGGAACACGCCAACTCATCGACGTTGCGATTGATCTGGTGCAAACCTCCTGCGGCATGGGAGTGCCTTTTCTTGACTTCAAGTCGGGCAGAGATCAACTGGAAAAATGGGCAGACAAGAAAGGCGCTCAAGGGGTACGGGAATACTGGAAAGAAAAAAATCAGATCAGCCTGGACGGCAAGCCGACGGATATCCTGTCGAAGTAACTCCCCAACCCGACGCGATGACGACGATCCACAGTTTTGAACCGGTGTCGCGTCCTGACGCCAAGGTACTGCTGCTGGGCTCGATGCCGGGTGTGCGCTCATTGCAACAAGCCCAGTACTACGCGCACGCACGCAATGCGTTCTGGCCGATCATGGGCGCACTGTTCGGTGCGACGCCGGAGCTGGCTTACCCGGAACGGCTGCGTATTCTTCAGTCACAACGTATCGCGTTGTGGGATGTGTTGCAGCGCTGCGAGCGGATCGGCAGCCTGGACGCAGACATTGAAGAGACTTCCATCGTCGCCAACGATTTTGCGGCGTTTTTTGCGCAGCACCCGGATATCCGCTGGGTATTTTTCAATGGCGCAAAGGCACAGGCAGCGTATAAAAAATATGTGCTGTCGATGTTGCCCGCCACCGGCAATTCAAAACGCTATACGCGATTGCCATCGACGAGCCCCGCGCATGCGGGAATCGATCTCAACCAGAAATTGGAACAATGGAAAATCGTGAAGGATATGGCCGACGATCTTGACGGCGGTGCGACCACTCCTCTTTGAATTGGCTTTGTAGGAGCGCCGCCCTCGGCGCGACTGGCGCATGTACCCCAGAAACATCGCGCCGAGGGCGGCGCTCCTACCTCCCCGTCTCCTTTTTCTTCGCGCGCGGATGCGCCTGGTCGTAAACACTGGCGAGATGTTGAAAGTCGAGGTGGGTATACACCTGCGTCGTGGAAATGTCGGCGTGGCCGAGCAGCTCTTGCACCGCGCGCAAGTTGCCGCTGGATTCGAGCAGATGACTGGCAAAAGAATGGCGCAGCTTGTGCGGATGCAATGGGCTGCTCATGCCCTGCTTGATGCCCCACGCGCGCAAACGCAATTGCACCGCACGCGGTGAAATGCGCTGGCCACGGTTGCTGATAAACACGGCGGGGTCACTGCCCGACACCAGACAACCGCGTCGCGCCAACCAGTCTTGCAGCGCAACCCGTGCTTTGCGGCCCACCGGTACGATGCGCGCTTTGGAACCCTTGCCGGTGACGCGCACGGTCGCGTCTTTCAGATCGACATCGTTAATGTCGAGACCCACAAGCTCAGCCAGACGCAGGCCGGACGAGTACATCAACTCCATGATGGCGCGGTCACGCACCGCCAGCAGGTTGGCCGGGTCGATCTGCAACAAGCGACTGACCTGATCGACATCCAGAACTTTGGGCAGGGTGCGCACGGCTTTGGGTGCGCGCACGCCCAGCGTCGGGTTGCTGTTCGTGACATTTTCACGATCCAGGTATTTGTAGAACATGCGCAGCGCCGATAGCTCGCGCTGGATGCTGCGCCCACCGATGCCGGTGCGGTGCCGCCAGCTGGCATAGCCACGCACGAAATGCGTGTTGAGCTCACTCCAGTCAGGCACGCTTTTAGCGACGCAAAATTCCACGACGCGGCGCAGGTCGCGCTGGTAGTTGGTCACCGTATGCAGCGACATGCGCCGCTCGTCGCGCAAATGCCCGACGTAACGGTCCACCCATTCCACAGCGGTCGTGCGCATGAATAATTTCCGTGAATGTCAGGAAGCGGTTATACAGACGCGCAACGCGCGACCCACCAGCTCGCCAAGTTGGGCGAGAAACACGGTTCCCTGCTCGGGGTGAAAACGCTGCGTGTCGACCGAGCCCACGGCCAACATGCCGAACACCGGCAGATCGTGCAACGGAATCAATGCCGCCGAACCCATGCTGCCGACACTTACAGGGAACAGTTGGCGCATTTGCTCGGGCCGAAAGCGCCCACACACGGGCTTGCGTTCGTTGACCAGGCGTGTGAAGCCGTCGAACACGGTTTCAGCGTCGGTGTTAAATTCCGCGAACGCGGCGAGATCGGCGCGGCCGGGAACGGTGCGCAGCCGCAGGGTCACGGCATCGACGGCGAAATCGTGCTGTAAATAGTGCTGCAACATTTCCAGCACATCGCCCAACCGGCGACAGTCGATGAGCCGTAAAGTGAGCTGGTGCAGGCGCCGGTCGAGATCGTCGTTGTCACGTGCGATGTCAACCAGATCCTGCAACTGGCGCTTGAGTTTTTTGCGTTGCTCGCGCAGCACCGCGACTTGCCGCTCGATCAACGATACGGCCTTGCCGCTTGCGTGCTGCAACTTGATGTCGGCCAGCACCTGCGGATAGGTGTCAAAAAAATCCGGGTTCTGTTGCAAGAAATTCATCACGTCTTTTTCAGAGATGCGCTGTAATTCGTGTTGCGTGGTACTCATACGTCGATCTCCCCTGCGAACACGGTCGCTGCGGGACCGGTCATCAATACCGGTTCGTTACCGCCGCGCCATGAAACATTTAAACTGCCGCCCGACAAATCCACCTGCACGCGTTCGGCGAGCACGCCGCGCTTCCGGCCCACCGCCACCGCCGCGCAGGCGCCCGTGCCACACGCCAGCGTTTCGCCCACGCCGCGCTCGAACACGCGCAGCTGGATATGCTGCTCGTTGACAATGCGCATGAATCCCACGTTCACCCGTTTTGGAAACCGCGCGTGGTGCTCGATCAGCGCACCTAATGACAACACCGGCGCCGCCTGAACATCGTCCACCACGATCACTGCGTGCGGGTTACCCATCGACACCGCGCCGATGTGCACCTGCTGCCCGCCTGCATCCAAAGCATAGAACATCGCTTCGTGCTCTGCTGTAAACGGCAGATCGCGCGGCGCGAAACGCGGCACGCCCATGTTCACCGTAACCTGACCGTTGCTCTCGATGCTCAGCCGAATCAACCCGGTATTGGTTTCCACCACGATATTATTTTCATCACTGAGGCCTTGCGCGCGCACGAACTGCGCAAAGCAGCGCGCACCGTTACCGCACTGCTCCACCTCACCGCCGTCAGCGTTAAAAATACGATAGCGAAATTCGGCGTCTTGGCCTTGCGGCGGCTCGACCAGCAGCAGCTGATCACAACCCACACCAAAGTGGCGGTCGGCCAGAAAACGAATCTGCTCCGCGCTCAGTGCCACGTTTTGACGCACGGCGTCGATCACGACGAAGTCGTTGCCCAAGCCATGCATTTTGGTGAACTTCAGAAGCATGCCGGAAGGTTAGCGCCATTGCAGGTCATTGGGTAGGTGTTAGAGCCAAGTAGTGTCGGACAATGCAGAAGGATTAGCCGCGCCCGCCGGGCAGCACCCCACGCAGAACCAGCTTTTGAACCACCCGCTCGACACATTGCTCAACCGTCAGCACGTGGGTGTCGAGTGTGGTCTCCGGATTTTCCGGTGCCTCATAGGGTGCCGAGATACCGGTAAAATCTTTTATTTCTCCGGCACGGGCACGTTGGTAAAGCCCTTTTACATCGCGGCGCTCACACTCATCCAGCGGACAGCGACAGTACACCTCGATAAAATCCACAGCGCCTACCGTCTCACGCGCACGTAAGCGATCCGCTTGATGGGGGGATATGAACGCCGTCAGCACGATCATCCCCGCTTCCACAAACAGCTTCACCGTCTCACTAATGCGGCGGATATTTTCGGTACGATCCAGCGTTGAGAAACCCAGATCGGAACATAAACCATGGCGCACGTTGTCGCCGTCAAGCACCAGGGTGCGGCACCCGGCTTGATGCAACTGCTCCTCAACCGAATGCGCAATAGTCGATTTACCCGCGCCGGAAAGACCGGTAAACCAGACCACCGCACCACGATGGCCGTTCAATTTTTCGCGCCGCGTGCGGGTTACGGTTGCGTTGTGCCAAACCACGTTTGATGACATGCGATCTACACTCTTCGCTCCAAAAAGCTTGCTGTTTATGTATAGCCTTACTGTAGCGTAAGAAACATAAAGATTCAGATTCAAGAAACTGAAGCGCCCGAGAACCAGAAGCTATTCCGACTTTACGACTCTCCGCCAGCGACCCAGTAGATCCTTCCACAGGCTGCCCCGCAGATACGGCGTGAACCAACCCGTCGCCATCGCACGCCGAAGCTCCCACGCGCTGACGCGTCGCGTGTGCTGCACCTGCCGCCGCTCTCGCCACACCTGCGGCAATCCACACAGCGCCGCCCACTTTGCGAAAAAAATCACGCGACCCTTGCCGTGCGCCGTGAAGTAGATCAGTGAAACGAAGTTAAGAACCATGTGCTGCGGAAGATAGAGCCACAAAAGCGGCCACGGCATGTTTTTGAAATACACCCATACCAGATTGCGGTGCCCATGGTACACGGCGAAATCGCTGCGCTTGCCGGTAGTTGCCGAACCCACGTGATAAACCGTAGAGCCGGGAACATACCAACAGCGATGCCCAAGCAACCGCAAACGAAAACCCAAATCGACATCTTCTGCATAGCAAAAAAAGTGTTCGTCAAAACCACCGACCTCAAGAAATAAATCGCGGCGGCACAACATCGCCGCACCGCACACCGAAAATACTTCCTCGCCATGCGCAACCGAATCGCGAATCTGCTGCCCATGGCCGATCCGCCAATGCACGCCGGACACGTGATACGCATCGCCGACGCCATCCAAGCGCTCTGGATCGCGCGCTTGTATCATGCGACTGCCGAACAACGCGCCCTCCGGTCGTGATTTTGTCGCCGCGAGCAATTGCTCCAACCAATCCCGCTCGGGGAATGCGTCAACGTTTAAAAATGCGAGCCACTCACAACCCTCCGCTGCCTTGACCGCGAGATTGTTGCCCGTAGCAAAACCTGCGTTATGGGGTAGGCGGATCAACTGCACGTGGGGCAGCAAGTCTTCTGCCTCCGACAGCGAAGCGTCGGTACTGGCGTTATCCACAACAATGATTTTTTCGACCGGGACGGATTGATTCAGAACCGCACGCAGGCACTTGCGTAGATACGAACCTGAATTCCAATTAACGACGATGACGCAGTTAGTGGCCATGGCTATGCATGAAGTCAAAACCCGTGAAGCTGCGGCGTCCTGCGATGTAGATTTTTTCTTGCGGATTCATGCCGAGCGCCCGATCTCACGTTCCGTGTCGTTGCTCGATTTTTTGCACCCAGGCTGGCAGCCAATGGTGGCCGACATGGATTTTCCTTCTTTCATCTACGGCGCAAAGTCCGGCATGGCGCGGCGCATGAATGCATCGAACAGCGGCACCGTAAATGCCATGTCTCCGCGCGACGGACTGTAGACCATGCCTTTTTTTATCAGGCTCGCGCGCACCGGGCCGAGTGCCTTGATATTCATTTCGATGACGTCGGCAAGCTCACCGGTTCGATACGGATCGCGGCCCAGCTCGGCCATGGCACGCAGGTATTTTTTCTCGCGCGGCGTCAGGCGATCAAAACGCACCCTGAAAAAATTCTCATCAAGGCGCCGGGTAACGACATCCGTCGATGCCAATACATCGCTCAGGGTAATGGGCGACGCCGTGGCATGATTCCACGCCTGATATCCCCACTCCTGAAGAAAATACGGGTAGCCTTTGGTCAACCGATAAATTTCGCCCAGTGCCGCAGGCTCGATGGACTCGCCTGCGTTTTCAATCGGCTCACGTAGTGCCAGGGCAGCATCAGCTTCTGCAAGCGGACTTATGTCTGGAAAGTTGAACAATCTCTCAGCATAGGATTTTGACTCCCCGGCCAATCCGGGAAGAATCGGCAGGCCCGCGCCAATGAGCACCATAAGAAAGTATAGGCATGTATACAGCTGTAACAATATACGTGCGTATAAATATATTTCTCATTGGCCACACAGCACGGACTCGGAAAACGAAGTTGAAGAAAATGTATAGTGGACCCCGATTTTCGGACAGTGAATTAAGAGAGTAGCCTGCGGTGAAAAAGGAGCAGGTTGTGAGTGAAACGAAGAAGATGGAGCACGACCTGCTAAAATAAAGCGACGGTGTACTTCACCAAGGAGTCCCGGTGAGGTACGCCCTGATGAAAGCGTTACAGCGACAATTTCCGGTGGTTTTGATGAGTCGGGTGTTCGACGTGTCCAAGAGTGGCGACTACGCGGGGTTGAAGCGCGCAGCGTCGCGGCGGGCGCAAGACAACGCACGCCTGGAGGTGGCGATCAAAGCCGCGCACGTGCGCACCCGCGAGAGCTACGGGCCGGAACGGTTACAGAAAAAGCTTTCGGCGGACGGCTTTCACGCGGGCGTGGGCCGCATCAAGCGCCTGCGCCAGAAGCTGGGAATCCATTACAAACATGTGAACATGGATGTTCTTAATGTCGCGAAGGCCATGGATGGCTGAGAGCGACGAAGCGCAAGTTCAAGGCGACCACGCGTTCCAATCACGGCTTGCCGGAGGCGGAGAACCTGCTCAAGCAGGAGTTCAACACCCCGCGTGCGAATCAAGTGTGGGTGACGGACATCACCTACATTCCGACCCACGAAGGCTGGCTGTATCTGGCGGGCATCTCGGCAATTGCTCCTGCATTGCTCTTCATTCGCTGCGCGCTGGCTTTGCGCGGGAGTGGACCTCCTGCATATATGGACCCCTCCCGGTTTGCAAGACTCATTAATCGACGTGAGACGAAATCATTGCTCCCATATATCCGGCCTGTTTATGGAAGCTCTTTGCGCTTCCTGGCCCTGATGGATATCTGCGCCCCCTCTCCTCATCATCCCTACGGCTTGGTTAAGCCGATGCACGAAACACGACTGCATGGATGCAGGAGGTAGAGCAACGCAGGAGCAGTTGCCGAGGTTTTGAAGGGGCCGGTCTGACCGATCTCAACATCAAATCAATGTGTCTCCCCTCCCCGCGCAAAGCCAGCGCCGACTCGAATAACCAGCGCGGCGGGAAGCATCGCAATCGTGTGAATAGGACTCCGTTTTCTAACCTGCTTCCACAACTCCAAACCAACAACGTTGCGCGTTACACCGTCGGCCGGTACGCCTCGCCTTTGGCCAGGATCACCCAGGCGATGCGGGCCAGCTTGTTGGCCACCGCCACACACGCACGGTTATGTCCGCGACGGGCGTGTATCGTCACGAACCCCCAGGCTCAATCGCGCGCAGATGGCGACTGACCGACAACCACGAGCCGATCAAACCCAGGCCGATTCCGGCGGCCAGCAGCAGCGCGGAAAGTTCCACGCCTAAACCGCGTAGCTCAAAATTGCTGCTGTACGAAATCGCGACGGCGCGCACCGGGTCGTGCAGTGCCCATAACACCGCGCTGACGACGGCGATGGCGAACAGACCGCCGATCAGGCCGTAACAAAATCCGCTATAGAGAAAGGGGCGGCGCACAAAGCTGTCGGAGGCGCCGATGAGTTTGGTGACTTTAATTTCCTGCGTGCGATTCTGTACCGCCAGGCGGATGGTGTTGCCGACCACCACCAAGGCAGCGACCAGCAGTAACGCACCGATCACCAAAATTGCGCGCTGGCCCACGGCGATCAGCCCGTGCAGGCGTTGCAGCCATTGCATGTCCCACTGCGCGATCTCGACGGCGGGATTGGTTTGCAGCGTCTGCACCATTCGCTGCACGGCGTCGGGTTTGACACGCCCGTCTTTGGGATGCACGACCAACACCGGCGGCAACGGATTTTCACCGAGCAAGGTGAGCGCGTCGCCCAGCCCGGAATAGCGCTGGAAATCTTCCAGTGCGTGAGCTTTCGAGATGTATTCCACCTTGCCAATGTCCGCTTGCGCGCGCAACTGCTCGGCCAGTTTGAGCGCTTGCGCTTCACTGGTGCTGGTTTTCAAATACAGCGAGATTTGCGCCGCGCCGTCCCAACGCGCGGTGACCTGCTGCACGTTTTGCAGCAGCACGAACAGCACTGCGGGGAACGCCAGCGCGATGCCCAGCGCGATGCAAGTCAACGCTGTGGTGTAGGGCATGCGGCGAAATTGCACGGTGGTACCCAGCAACGCCCAGCGATGCGCCGCGCGATAGGCGCGCCACTGCGCACGCAGGGTGCCACGGGGTGAATTTACATTGCTGCGAATTTCCGGCGTGCCCAAATCCAGCGGCTTGCTGGGGTTGACATCGCGTGCGCCGGAGCGCGGACGGGGTTTGCGGGGCAGGTCGGGCGACATGGGCTTCAGTGATTCGAGTGTTCAGCGTCCAGGCGACCGTGCTTGAGCACCAGCCGCCGATGCCGCTTGCGCGCAATCAGTTCGATGTCGTGGGTCGCGACCAGGACCGTGGTTCCGACTTGATTGAATTCCTCGAACAGCCGCATCACTTCTCGCGCTAGTTCGGGGTCGAGATTGCCGGTCGGTTCGTCGGCCAGCAACAGCGCCGGGCGATTCACCACCGCGCGCGCGATGCCGACGCGTTGTTGTTCGCCGGTTGACAGCGTTACCGGAAAAAAAGACTCCTTGCCCAGCAAGCCCACTTTATCCAGCGCCGCGCGCACCCGCCGCGCGATTTCCTCGCCGCGAAAGCCCTCAATGACCAGCGGCAATGCGACGTTGTCGAACACGCTGCGATCATGCAGCAGATTGTGATCCTGAAACACGATGCCGAGGTTGCGCCTAAATGCCGGAACCCGGCCCCTGCGGATGCGATTAAGATTCTCGCCGTTCACGACGACCTGACCGGTGGTGCTGCGTTCGATGGCCGCAACCAGTTTCAACAACGTGCTTTTGCCCGCGCCGGAATGGCCAGTTAGGAACGCCAGTTCGCCTTTGTGCAAGGTAAACGACACGTCGCTGAGCGCGTCGTGGCCGGTGGGGAAGCGCAGCGTGACATTGCTGAATTGAATCATGGTCGAGCTCGTAAACTACGATGTGTTGTTG
>JANOOV010000156.1:0-5232 GCA_031421535.1 Gammaproteobacteria bacterium | reverse complement strand
CCGCTGCTCAGGAAATTGCGTTTTTCTTCAGCGGCAGTGATGTCTGCGCACGCAGCAAGTGACTCGCTCGCCGCAAGGCACACCCCGATGACGCAATCTGAAAAAACCAATCTGCTGAATCTCGACCGCGCCGCGATGGAGGCCTTCTTCGCCGCCCTCGGCGAAAAGCCGTTTCGCGCCTCGCAGCTGTTGAAGTGGCTGCATCAGGGCTTGATCGATGACTTCGCGGTGATGACCAACATCAGCAAAGAGTTACGTAAGCGGCTGAGTGAAGTTGCAGAAATCAAGGCGCCGGAGATTGTCAGCGACCTTGCATCCCACGACGGCACGCGCAAATGGCTGATGCGCGTCGATGCGGTGAATTGTGTCGAGACCGTGTTCATCCCCGAGGAGGATCGCGGCACCTTGTGTGTGTCGTCGCAAGTCGGCTGCATGCTGAACTGCACGTTTTGCTCGACCGCGCAGCAGGGATTCAATCGTAATCTGGGCGTGGCGGAAATCATCGGCCAGGTGTGGAATGCGGCGCGAGCGTTGGGCCACAGCCCGGTGGATCGAAAAATCACCAATGTGGTGATGATGGGCATGGGCGAGCCGCTGTTGAATTTCGACAACGTGGTGAGCGCGATTGCGTTGATGCGCGAGGATTTTTCCTACGGCCTGTCGAAGCGCCGCATCACTTTGAGCACCGCCGGTGTGGTGCCTGGTATCGACGCATTGAAGGAGGTCAGCGATGTGGCGCTGGCGGTGTCGTTGCACGCACCGGATGACGCGCTGCGTAATGTGTTGGTGCCGCTCAACAAGAAATATCCGATCAGTGTGTTATTGGACGCCTGCCGCCGTTACGTCGATCACGACTCGCGCAGCAATAACCGTGTGACGTTTGAATACGTCATGCTCGACGGCATCAACGACACACCGCAACATGCGCGCGCGCTGGCAAAACTGCTGCGCGATGTGCCGTCGAAGATCAACCTGATTCCGTTTAACCCGTTTCCGCAAACGCAGTACGCGCGTTCGTCGCAGGACGCAATTGACCGCTTCCATGAAATTCTCACCCAGGCCGGTTATGTCACCATCACGCGGCGGACGCGCGGCGGCGACATCGACGCGGCCTGCGGCCAACTGGCGGGCAAAGTGATGGATCGCACCAAGCGGTCGATAAAACGTTGGGTCGTCGCGCAAGGACCGGCCACGTGCGACGGGTAATTCTCACGCTCGTTGCAACGCTCACCGTGAGTGCGTGTGGCAGTTCAGCCACGCGCCCGGAGCCCAGCGCCAAGGAGCGCATCGCGCGCACCAATACCGAATTGGGGTTGGGTTATTTGCAACAAGGTGAGCGCAAGCTTGCGATAGAGAAATTGCAGCGCGCCATCGACGCAGACAAAGATTACGCCCCGGCACAATATTCGCTCGCGTTTGCGTATCAGGAATTCGGCCAGATGGAGTTAGCCGAACGACACTATAACATCGCGCTGAAACTACTGCCGAACGATGGCGGCGTGCACAATAATTTTGGTGCGTTCCTGTGCGGGCAGGGGCGCTTTGCCGAAGGTGAAGAACAATTTCGCGTGGCCTTGCGCGACCCCACCTACGCAACCCCGGCTACGGCACTGGAAAATGCCGGTTTATGCGCGCTACGCGTGCCTGATCTTGATAAGGCAGAAAATTATTTTCGGCAAGCATTGAAAGTGGATGCAAACTTGCTCGGGGCATTGTTGGGCATGGCGCAGGTTCAGTTTGAGCGTAAGCAATTTTTGAGCGCGCGGGGCCATTTACAGCGCTATGAAGCGGCGGCGCAGTTACCGGCGCAGGGTTTGTTGGTGGCGGTACAGGTGGAGCAGCAGTTGGGCGACCACGCAGCGGCGCAACGTTACATGACGCAGTTATATACGCAATTTCCGGATTCCGGCGAAGCACAACAGATCAAGACGCTTGAGACGAGGTTTTCAAAGTGACAGGGCACGACATTCCTTCCTCGGGCAAGACCGACGCAGTGGAAGGCGTCACGCAAGCGCCGCCGCCGGATGCGGTCGTCAACGTCGGGCTGCGTCTGCTGGAGGCCCGCATGGCGCGGCAATTAACCATCGAAGAAGTCGCCGGTCAGTTGCATTTACAAGCGCGACATCTGGATGCGCTTGAGCAGCAAGATCTCAGCCGCTTGCCGGGGCCGTCGTATATTTGCGGCTATTTGCGCGCCTATGCAAAATTTCTGCATTTGCCATCGAATGAAATCGTGGAGAATTACCCCGGCGTGCGTGAACACCTTGCCGGTGTCAAATCAACGGTGGTATCGACCAAGCTCTACACGCCGCGCTCGTTTGATCTGGCCCGGCAGCGCCCGGCCTGGTTAGGAACGGTGGGGATGCTGGTCGCGTTGTTAGTGGGCGGATGGCTGATATTTCAAATGACCGACAGAAGTGGTGGCCCGGAATCGTCGGCATCGGCGCCGTCACCACCGGTAGTCACGAACGTTGCTCCCAAGGCGGTGACGAACCCGGCCACGGCGCTCGGCCCCAACCCCGGCGCGCCGGTTCAAGGCAGCTCAGCGCCGCTGTCTACCGTGAGTGCGGATGTGATTGCCGCGTTGCCGCCGTCCACGCCGGTGGCGACCCTGGTATTGGAATTCATCAGTTACTCCTGGGTAGAAGTTTACGACGCGGGTGAACGGCGCTTGGTGCATGAAGCCGTGCACGCCGGTGAGACGCGCGTGGTTAAAGGTCAGGCGCCGTTCAAGCTGATGCTGGGCGCGTCGAAAAGTGCGAAAGTGCGGCTCAACGGGTCGCGTTTTGACATGACGCCGCACCAGCAACGCGAGTCGGCAGTGTTGCAAGTGGGCGCCGCGCAAGACAACCGCATCGAATCGGGAGGCGAATAATCATGTTCTACAAACATCACATTGTGCGGCGTAAATCGCGCCAAATCATGGTCGGCTCGGTCGCGGTCGGCGGCGATGCGCCGGTTTCGGTGCAGAGCATGACCAATACCGAAACCACCGACATCGCGGCCACCGTCGCGCAGATCGAGCGCATCCAGAAAGTCGGTGCGGATATCGTGCGCGTGTCGGTGCCGACAATGGACGCAGCCGAAGCCTTCGGTGAAATTCGCAAGCGTGTCAGCGTGCCGTTGGTGTCCGATATTCACTTCGATCACCGTATTGCATTACGCGTTCTGGAGTTGGGTGTTGACTGTTTGCGCATCAACCCGGGTAACATCGGTCGCGACGACCGGGTGCATGCGGTGGTGGAGTCGGCACGCGACAAGAATGTGCCGATCCGCATCGGCGTGAATGCCGGTTCGCTGGAAAAGGAATTACAGAAAAAATACGGCGAACCGTCGCCCGAGGCGCTGGTCGAATCAGCGCTGCGCCATGTGGAAATTTTAACGCGCCTGAATTTCAACAACTTCAAAGTCAGCGTCAAGGCGTCGGATGTTTTCATGGCGGTGGCGGCGTATCGCTTGCTGGCGGCGCAAATCGACAATCCCTTGCATCTGGGCATTACCGAAGCCGGGGGCTTTCGTTCCGGGGCGGTGAAATCCGCCGTCGGCATGGGCATGTTGCTGGCCGAGGGCATCGGCGACACCATCCGCGTGTCGCTGGCCGCCGATCCGGTGGAAGAAATCAAGGTGGGTTTTGACATTTTGAAGAGCCTGCATATTCGCAGCAAAGGCATCAACTTGATTGCTTGCCCGTCCTGCTCGCGGCAAAATTTTGATGTGATCTCCACGGTCAATGCATTGGAGATGCGTCTGGAAGACATTACCGATCCGCTGGATGTCGCGGTGATTGGTTGTGTGGTCAATGGCCCCGGCGAAGCGCGTGAAGCGAACATCGGTCTGACCGGCGGCACACCGCATAATTTGCTGTATGTGGATGGCAAGCCCAACCATAAAGTTGACAACGCGCAGTTGGTCGATGAGCTGGAAAAAGCGATCCGTCGTCAGATACAGATGCGCAAGGAAAGCGGCGCGGACACGCGGCGTGTGATTCCGATTCAATCCGTCGTCGGTAAATAAACCCCCATGTCGCAACAAATCCAGGCCGTGCGCGGCATGAAAGATATTCTGCCGCTGGAGACTCCGCTGTGGCAGCGAGTGGAGAGTACGTTGCGCGAAATTTTCAGCGCGTATGGTTATAGCGAAATCCGCATGCCGCTCGCCGAGAAAGCCGAATTGTTCCAGCGTTCCATCGGTGCAGTCACCGATATCGTCGAGAAAGAAATGTACACGTTCGAGGATTTGAATCACGAGCGTTTATCGTTGCGCCCGGAAGGCACGGCGGGCTGCGTGCGCGCGGGCATCGAACACGGGTTGCTGCACAACCAGATGCAGCGCCTGTGGTATATGGGTGCGATGTTCCGACATGAGCGTCCGCAGAAGGGCCGCTATCGTCAGTTTCATCAGGCGGGCATCGAGGCGTTTGGCATGGAAGGGCCGGATATTGACGCCGAGCTGATCGCGATGACGGCGCGCATCTGGAAGTCGCTGGGCATCACGAGCCTGGCGCTGCAAATAAATTCTCTGGGCACGTTGGCGGCGCGCAACGTGTATCGCGCGCATCTGGTCGAGTATTTTTCCGGGCATCGAGACGCGCTGGACGAAGACAGCCAGCGGCGCTTGAGTACCAATCCGTTGCGGATTCTCGACAGTAAAAATCCGGCGATGCGTGAGTTGATTTTTGCAGCACCGCAGTTGCTGGAACATCTGGACGCCGAATCACTCGCACATTTCGAGCGCTTGAAAAACCTGCTCGACAGTGCGGGCGTGAAGTATTCAGTGAATCCGCGTTTGGTGCGCGGTCTAGACTATTACAGCAAAACCGTGTTCGAGTGGGTGACGGATCAGTTGGGTGCGCAAGGTACGGTGTGCGCGGGCGGACGTTACGACGGCCTGGTTGAACAGCTCGGCGGTAAAGCAACTCCGGCAATCGGGTTTGCGATCGGCCTGGAACGCTTGTTGAGTCTGGTCGAGACACAAGTCGGCCTGCCGACAGCGGACGCGCCGCACGCTTACCTGCTGGTGGCGGGCGAATCTGCGGAACGTGCCGGGGTAAAATTGGCGGAATCCCTACGCGATGCGTTGCCGGGGTTACGCCTGGTGATGAATTGCGGTGGCGGGGGGTTCAAGGCGCAATTTAAACGCGCGGACAAATCCGGCGCACGCGTCGCGTTACTGCTGGGTGATGAAGAATTGGCGAAGAATGTTGTAGGTGTGAAATTCCTGCGTGAAGAACGT
>JANOOV010000155.1:0-4631 GCA_031421535.1 Gammaproteobacteria bacterium | reverse complement strand
CAATCCACGCCTTCACCGACCTTGTCGAGTTTTAAGCCGATCTCGCTGTTAGAGAGCGTACGCGCCGGTGTTTTCTCAATCATGGCGCCGCCGGTCGCCGGGAGAGGAAGGTTGGAAGGTTCAAAAAAAGGCGTCGTGAAGACGGTGAGAGTGTGCGTCGGAGACAGGTAAGCGTCGAGCTTAGCGGCGACGGTGCCGAAGCGTTGGTCGTCCTCGAACGGCAATAACACCGTGTAGTCGCGCGGCGTCAAGTTGTCGGTCGGGTTGATACCGTCGGCGCGTCCCCAGGCGACAATCTGCTTGCCGATGCGCACATCGGCGGTTGCAAAATGGAACGCCGCGTACCCTTCAAGCAAACGGCTTTGGGTGTGGCCGCCGTCACCGGGAAAGGGAGTCGTGATGCGTGCCTCTAATTTGCCGTCGATGGTGCCGGTCAACTCCGGCAACACCTTGATCTGCACCGTGGCGCCGAGAAAATCGGTGTCGTCGTCCAGGCGTTTCGATGAGCGGAAATAATTCGTGCGTACCGTGCCGCTGAGGTTTTGCGTTTGCAAAAACTGCATCAATCCACCAGGCGTGGAATCACCTGCTGTACCGACGTCATCCGCACGAACCGTTGCCGCGCTGCTGGTGAGAACAGCAACAACAATCACCGCCAGTGATTTCATTCGCGCTCAATAGAGCGGGTCGTAAACTGATCATCCGGCGCGGCGACCCCGGCTTCGATCTGGTCGAAATTGAGCACGGTTTGGTGCCCGGTCTGATGGTTGATCATCTCACGGTGTTGTGCAAACCAACGGCCGGTGGCGGGCTCGACCAGTTGATGTTTCGAGATGTTTTGGGTTTTCAACAAGCGCCCTGAAATATCGTAATACTCCACTTTTGCTTCCAGAAAATTATCGGTTCTCACCCAGGTGAGCTTCCGGCTGTAACCGCTGTTGAATTTAACCGTCTCATCGGCCGGGACCGACTCGATGACGTAACAGTCGTGCGCGTCGATCAGTTCGGAAGCCTGCAAGGTGTGCCGGTACTGATCCACTTTCGGCAGTGAAATATCGCCGTAGGAAAAATCCGAGCCGAGGAAGCTGTCTTTTTTATTGTTGGCCACCAGCCGCCGACTCTTTTTTAACGCCGGAAGATAAAGCCACAAATCGTCATCGCCGTCGCTGTGTTCCACCTGCAAGAAACCGGTGCCTTTGATGTCGGTGGGCGTGCTGAATTTCACCAACAACTTGGAGTCGATGCCGTTGGCTTGCAGCTTGAGCAGGGTGGTGTTTTTGCGCTCCCGTTGCTGTCCCTTGTCGTTGATCAACACCATGGTGGAGTCGGTTTTCATGGACTTTATTTTGGAGGCGTAGAAATTCTTCTCCATGATGGCGTGTGCGCTTAACTCGGGCGCGCTGTACACGTCCAAGGGCGCGAGTGCCCCGACCAAAGCGAGGCTGAACATAAAAGTGATTGCGGTTGATTTCATTTTCCACCGCCTTGCAACGCGGCAGCGGGCTGCGAAAAAAATACCTCGGGCTGGTCGCCGAAAATGAAGCGCGGTTTAAACACCATCATCAACGCACGCAAGAAGAACAACGCGAACAAGGCGCTGATCAGCATCGTCGCCGTCACCATGTTCGAGAGCTGGTTATAAAACGCGAAGTCCGATGCTTGTAGAACCGAGTAGCCGCCGATGATGGATAACGCCACGAACAGAATGGCCTTGCCGGAGGTCAACAAGGAGTTCCGGGTTGCGATCAATACATTACCGCTACGCGCGAGCTCTTCACGAAACCGGAACAGTAGATAAATTTCGTAGTCCGCCCCGATGCCGATGGCCATGGCGGCGGTTGTCATCGCGGTAATGTCGAGCGGGGTACCTAACCAGCCCATCAAACCGAAGTTTGCGGTAATCACCGCGACCAGCGGTATGACGACGAACAGACCGCCCACCAGCGAGCGAAATACGATGGCACCCAAGATGAACACGACCAAGGTCACTTGCACCATGTTACTGAACTTGTCGTTAACGATAACCTCGTTCAGCGCAATCATTTGCGGCAGGCTGCCGCCCATCTGCACGGTGACTCCGGGTGGAAAGCTCTTGTCGATAATGGCCTGCGCTTTTTTCGCGAGGAGGTCGGCGCTCGTGGTGCTGTCATTTTTGATGTATGTCCAGATCGCGGCGCGCTGATAATCGTTGTCCACGAAGCTGTCAAAATCCTGCGGATCGCCGGAGGTCGAATATAAAAATAGATATTGCGCGACCAGCTCGCGGCTCTCCGGAAGCGTATAGAACGCCGGATCGTCCGCATGCATCGCCTGATTCATGCGCTTGATTAAATCCACCAGCGATTGTGTTTTGCCGACATCCGCCTGCGCATCAAGAAATTTTTGCAGCTCTGCCATGCCCTGCAACACCTTGGGATCTTTGATGCCATCGGCTTCGGGTGTTTGGATCAGAAACTGAACGGAGTTGGTGCCGCCAAACATCTGGTTGAGTTTCCCGTCATCGATGCGCAGCTCGCTGGTCGGTTTGTGGTAGAGCTTGAAGTTGTTGTCGACGCGCAGGAAGGCCGTGCCGCTACCCACCAGAGCGAGCAGCACAAGTCCGCCGCCGACGATCCACGGCGCGCGTCCGCCGACCAAATTATTCGCCACGCCCAGTAAAAACCGGTCCAATATCCCCGCTTCACGTTCACGCTCGGCTTCGCGTTGTTTCGGCGGACGCAGCATCGAACGCACGACCGGAATTACCGTCATCTCGATCACCATAGTGGCGAGCACTGCGCAACCGGCAAACACACCAAAATGCTGCACGAAGGGTATGCCCGTACCCGTGAGCGAGAAGAATGTAATGACCGCGATCAAGCCTGCGACGATCATCACCGGCCCGACGCGAACCATCGATTCCACGACGGCCTCCCGGTTGGCATCGTACGCATTCATGTCGGCAGACCGTAACCGGTAATACTCCTCGTAATAACGTTTGAGGATCTGGATCGCGTGACCCGCAGCGACCGCCATGACGAGTATCGGTGTCGTCATGTTGAGAGGGTCCAGATGCACACCCATCAACCCCATCAAACCCAAGCCCCAAATGACGCTCAAGAGTCCTGTCAACATCGGCAGCAACATTCCCTGGAAGCTGCGGAACGACCAGTACTGGATGAGCATGATGATCAGCAACGCGGCGCCAAAGAACATCGGCATTTTCATGAAATGAACATCAGCCGCTTCACCGACGATGGGTAATCCGCCAAGGTAAATATCCACGCTGGCGTCGCGTTCGCGGTTGACGATTTTGCGCAAGCCTTCGTTCAGTGCGATAAAGTTCGGCGTCTTTTCATCCTGCTTGAAATCGGCGATCACCGCCGCCGCCTTGCCGTCCGGTGACACCAGGGCATTCAGATAAATCGGCATCGAGGCCACGGCGGCTTTGAGTTTCGCGATTTCCTCTGCTGTTTGCGGCACCGTCTCCATCAGCGGGCGTACTTCCATACCCTCGGGACCGCCCTTGATCGACTTCACTTTGCGCGCGGCGAAACTCAGGATGTTGTGCCGGACCGCCTGCGGCAATAATTCAATCTGCTCCTGAATGCGTTTGATCTTGGCCAGGACTTGCGGCTGGTAGATGTCTCCTTGCTTGGGAACAATACCGATCACGGTGTAGTTCCTGCCGCCGAAGACTTTATCCAGCAGGTTCGTCGTCTGGATATACGCATGCTTCTGGGGTGACCAGAGATCCGGATTGGTGTCCATCTGGAGATTGCCCATGCGGGTGATTAAAAAAGCCGTGATGCCCAGGATCACCAGGGTAACGAGCAGTCGATGCGCAATGACCCACTGCGCATAGGGACGGAAAAAACGCGATTTAACGGCTTCCATTTTGGGTCTCCTGGTTTGATAACTCGTCGGAACTTTTCATGCATCTAAACCCCTTATAGTTAGTTGACTGACTAATTATTCACGCCAAAAATACGCGCCTGTAAATCCAGCCTGACCGTTTCTCTGTTTCCAGCCACTGCCGCCGTCATCAAAGCACCTGACTCAAACGCGGCCAGGGATAGCGCTGTGCCTTCAGGTCGGCAAGATGTTCGCGGATCGTGGTACGCCAGTCTTTCTCGGGAACGTAACCCAGCTTGCGTGTGGCGTAGTCGGTCGGGCAGACCCAGTCCTCGCACAGATGCACGATTGAGCGGGTGAGAAACGGATGACCCGGCAACAGCGGAGAGAGCATCTCCATCAGCCAGCCGAAGGCGTAACCCGCCGGATACGGGACGCTGTACAGCGGTTTTGGAAAGCCGGTTTCGGCAGCAATGAAGCTCACCACCTCGCACAGCGTCGGGAATTCCGCGCCGCAGATATTGAACGACTCGTAATTGTCGAGACCCTCGGCGATACAGGCGCGCGCAAAGCCCTGCCCTAGGTCGGTGTCCGCCACCAGCGGCAGATGTTTGCGCCCGCCCGCCAACCAGGGTACGAGATAGGTACGCAAGCGCGGTGTCAGCGCCGGTACGATGCCCATACGGTTGCCGACGCCGATGAAATGGCCGAGCCGCAAATTCACCATCCCCATACCACGCGCGCTGTTGGCGCGCATGGTGTCGTCAACCTCGATGAGCCGGTCGAGATGCGGCCAG
>JANOOV010000154.1:0-1922 GCA_031421535.1 Gammaproteobacteria bacterium | reverse complement strand
ATGCCTTCGACGCTGGGCAGCCAGTTCGGCGCGCTGCTCCACAGCGGCGCGCCGGGCGTGAACCAGAAATAAAAACCGATGATGGAAATGAACAGCCAGCGCATCCGCCGCAACATTTTTAATGCAGGGGTCAGGTGTGTGCTTGAGGTGACGACGTACAAGGCCAGCACCAGTGACGTGGCGAAGAGCACGGCACGACCATCGCTTAACGCCATGGCGCTGCCCAACACGATCAGGCTGATAACACGAATTACGGGGTGCATGGATCTCTCGTGACTGATTAATTTTTATGCCCCAACTAGCAAGTGGTAGGTCAGGTTGCTGCGTAGCGGCTACCTGACTGCATGCGGCTGGATCGAATTACGAAGCTTGTTTCACGCCCCGCCGGGTAGCTATCGCAACCCGGCCTACGCGTTGACAGGTACGGGACGCGGCATTGTAACTCACGTCGGTTTTGCGACAGATCGACTCACCCAGTCGTGCAGCGTCGTTCCGTTTAACCCGAGGGTGATGGCGGCATCGACCTCCCGCAGCAGTGTCACGACTTCGGGCGCGTCGCCGGTGCTGTTGGCGTGCGCGGTGCGCCACAGGTGCTCGATCTTGATTTTATCCAGCGCTTTGGCGGGCAGGTAACGCGGCGGATCGCTCGCCGTCAAACTGACCCATCCGCCGCTGACCAGCGCGCGCAACACCGGTTCGAGAGTCGCGCTGCTGACCCGACATTTGCGCGCCAGTTCCGCACGACTCAATTCCGGTTCGCCTGCCGCAAAGGCGCGGCCGATGTGCAACATCGCAGTGAGCAGCAGGCGTTCGCCGACGCCGAAGGATTCCATTGCATCGGATTCGCGGCGCGCCACTTCGTCGAGATTTTGCGTGTAATAGGCGATGCTCGCGCCGACTAACACAATCGTCCAGCTGAAATACAACCAGACGAAAAATAAAATCACAATCGCGAAACTGGAATACAGCGCGGTGTAAGTCGTGGAGCCCACGACCAAGGCGGCGAACGCCCAACCGGCGAGTTGCCACAGCACACCAGCAACGACACCGCCGGTGAGCGCAGCGCTAAAACGCACACGCGTGTTCGGCACGAAGCCATAGGCAAAAGTGAACGCAATCACCACCAGTGCGAACGACAGCAACTTGCCACCCAGCGCGATCGCCACGCCGATCGGGCCGAATTCGAGCAGCTTGAGCACCACGGTCGCGCTCATCACCGATGCGGTGATACTCACCGCAAGCACGACCAGCAACGGGCCGACCAACAGCACGCTCAGGTAGTCGCTAAAGCGCCGCCATAACGAGCGCGCGCGATCCACGTGCCAGATTTCGTTGAAGGCCTGTTCGGTCTGGTGCAACAGCGTGATGCCGGTGTAGACCACCAGCGCCAGACCCAGAGCGCCGAGCACACCAACGCGCAGATTGTTCACAAATGTCATGATCTGGATACCGAGCGCCTGACCCTTGTCGCCCAGCGGATTGAAGAAATCCATCAGGATCGGTTCAAACTGCTTGTGGATACCGATGGCTTTCAGCACCGACACGCCGACCGCGAGCAAGGGCACCAGCGACAACAGCGTGGTATAGACCAGACTGGTGGCACGCAAACTCAAGCGGTCGCGCGCCACATCGCGCGCCAGCACATACGCGAAACGCAACGCCCACAATCCGCGTGCGGGCCAGCGCGTCAGGGAAGCGGGATCGGTGCGCCAGACGTAACGCCGCAGTTGCCTGGGCCACGCTTTGGAGATGGGGATCATGACTTAGGGCTCGCGAGGAAATAACTTGACCCTTTGTCTCGCTGGTCTTGGGCGCGCTGCGTTGTTGCGTCGCGCTTGTGTGGCTCGCCACACGGCGCACTCCGCGCCTCGCAGCGCATCCCAATCCAGCGGCCAAATGCTCAAGTTATTTCCTCGCGAGCC
>JANOOV010000153.1:0-6131 GCA_031421535.1 Gammaproteobacteria bacterium | reverse complement strand
CAATACCCGCACTTTAAACATCAGCACCACGTCGATTGGCTTGGCCCCCGCGTTGCTCTTGCGCTCTTTCTCGTGGACTCGATTCACGTCAGTGCGGAAGGCTTCCCAGTCAATCTGGGCATTCAGCCCAACCCGAGGGTCACCCATCTCGGTCCGCTTGTTTGTCCGTTCGGCGATATCAAAAAATCCTGGTTGCTGCGCTTTCTTCATCCTTCATCGCTCGTCGCTCGCTCGTGGGTGCACTTGGTTATTATAGGTTCACCTCTTCTTTGCGCTGAACATCTTGGAAAATACTTCGGGCAATTATTAGAGGTGCCCTATAGTTGTTGTCGCACAGGTAGGGCGAAGCGGAAAATTGGTTTTTGTAACGGTCTATGCTGTTTAGGAGAACATATGATTTGTGATCTCTGTGGAAAAAGCGGCGCACGTATTCGTCGCGTATCACGAAGTTACGGCAAGGGTGACGATCTGTTGGTGATCGAAAACATCCCGGTCGTCAGTTGTTCGGCATGTGGTGAGAGTTATCTTACGGCCGACACGTTACACGAAATCGAACGAATCAAACTCCATCGCCAAAGTTTTGCAGAAAAGAAGCGCATCGTCGTCGCGGAATTTGCTCGGACAGCCTGATTTAACCGTAACCCGTAAGGCGATGTGATGGTCTCCTCCCGCTTCTAAAACCGGCGTCCTGAAGAGGGAGTGGAGGACATCCCAAGCATCGAGCAGCACAATGGCGGATAACGGCTGCGCCTCATCCGCCCTACTTTTTCCAATCGCATTGATGCCGAAGCAGAGAACAGAACCCCAGTGAAATCGTGCAAGACGAAGCTGACACCGTCGAGTAAACTTTCACCATGGAAAATAAAACCGTCTATCTCGAAACGAGTGTGGTGAGCTACCTCTTATTGGTATCCCCGATGAACTGACCAGAGACTGACATGGCCTGGGAAGATCCGATTGTGAAAGAGGTGCGCGAGTTCCCGAACAAATCGCGGCTGAACATCAACACGACCTGCGCGCGCTGTGTAAATATTTGCAGGCAAGCGAACAACAGGAGCATCGCAAATTCGTCACACGCCACCGCGTCGTCCTAACACCGGGAAGATCGCAACTCGCTGACGCGTTGACCGACTACGGGCAGCGCGAGAGCGCGTCAGTCTTGGTGATGAATTTCTTACCGAGATATTGGGTGCGCTTGAGCGGGCGGTGCTTCCCCTACGGAATCATCTATCGGATTTTGGAAAATGTAATTTTGGTTGTCGCGGTGGCGCATTTGCATCGCAAGCCTGGGTACTGGAAAATAGACTCACGTCGTAACCTGTAAGGCGATGTGATGGTCTCCTCCCGCTTCTATCTAAAGTCGGCGTCGATTGCGCCAAGATGGAAAGTGTGGCAAACCATCAAGCCTGAAGATGAGCACGTAGGCCAGCGAACACAAGAAATACATGGTTGGGCACAGAGATATCTCATATGAGTCAGACACTGATCACAATTGAAATCGACGGCAAGAAAGTCCAGACGCGCAGCGGCGCGATGGTGATCGAGGCCGCCGACGACCTGGGTATCAAAATCCCGCGCTTCTGTTATCACAAGAAGCTGTCGATCGCGGCCAATTGCCGCATGTGTCTGGTCGATGTGGAGAAGGCCGCCAAGCCTTTGCCCGCGTGTGCCACGCCGGTGACCGAAGGCATGCGCATTTTCACGCAGTCGGGCAAGGCGCTGGAAGCACAGAAAGCGGTGATGGAGTTTCTGCTGATCAATCATCCGCTGGACTGCCCGATTTGCGATCAGGGCGGCGAGTGCGAATTGCAGGATGTCGCGATGGGTTACGGACGTGACATTTCGCGTTACGCGGAAAACAAGCGTGTGGTGCCGGATAAAAATCTCGGCCCGCTGATCGCCACCGACATGACGCGCTGTATTCATTGCACCCGCTGCGTGCGCTTCGGCGACGAGATCGCCGGGCTGCGCGAGCTGGGCGCGACCGGTCGCGGCGAGCACATGGAAATCGGCACCTATATCGAAAACGCTGTGGGTTCGGAGTTGTCGGGCAACGTCATCGACCTGTGCCCGGTCGGCGCGCTCACGTCCAAGCCGTTCCGGTTTTCCGCGCGCGCGTGGGAAATGCGCCAGCACCCGATGATTGCACCGCATGATTGCATCGGTTCCAATGTTTTTGTGCACGTCGCCAAAAACAAAGTGCAGCGCGTGGTGCCACGTGAAAACAATGACGTCAATGAAACCTGGATTTCGGATCGCGACCGCTATAGCTACGAAGGCTTGAACGGCGCCGACCGCCTGCGCACACCGATGATTAAACAGGACGGTCAGTGGCGTGAGGTGGACTGGACCACGGCGCTGGATTTCACCGTGAGCGGTTTGCAAAAAGTGATTGCGCAGCACGGCGCGCAACAACTCGGCGCGCTGTGTTCGCCGTCCGCTACCGTCGAGGAAATGGTTCTGCTGCAGAAGGCGTTGCGCGCGCTGGGCAGCTCCAACCTGGATCACCGTTTGCGGCAGATGGATTTCTCGGATCAAGACCAGGCACCGCTGTACCCGTGGCTGGGTCAGAGCATCGAGCATCTGGAGCAGGTCGATGCCGCATTGGTGATCGGCTCCAATGTGCGCAAGGAGCAGCCGCTGGCCGGACATCGCCTGCGCAAAGCGGCGTTGGCAGGCGCGCGCATCATGTTCATCAACCCGCTAGATTACGAATTCCGCTTCGATGTCGCGCAAAAAATCATTACCGATCCGCGTCGCATGGTGTCCGAATTATGCGGCGTGGCCAAAGCCCTGGTGCAGCTCGCCGGAGTCAAGGCGCCCGCAGGTTGGGGTGATTTGTTCAAGTCGGTGACAGTTGCAGCTACGCATCAAGCCATCGCGCAGCATTTAAAGGAGGCGCGCAATGCGACGGTATTGTTGGGCTTGGGCGCCTGCGCGCATGCGGAGTTTTCAGCGTTGCGTGCGCTGGCCAGCCTGATTGCACAATTGACCGATGCAAAACTCGGGATTTTATCCGACGGCGCCAACGCAGCGGGCGCGTGGCTGGCCGGCATGCTGCCGCACCGTGGACCGGCAGGGGAAAAAGTCGAGACCGGGGGTCAACATGCAGCCGCGATGTGCAAGACCGGGTTGAAAGCTTATGTGTTGTTGGGTATTGAGCCCGAGTTGGATCTCATTTACGCACGTGCTGCGCTGGCCGAGCTGCGTGCGGCGCAGTTTACTGTGGTGATGTCGCCGTTTCGCAGCACTGCGCTTGAACAGTTAGCGCAGGTGATGCTGCCGGTGGCTCCCTTTACGGAAACCTCCGGCACCTTCGTGAATGCCGAGGGACGTTGGCAAAGTTTCGCTGCTGCGATCCCACCACTTGCCGATGCGCGCCCGGCGTGGAAGGTGTTGCGTGTATTGGGCAACCTGCTGCAATTGCCGGGTTTTGATTACGTTACATCTGAAGAAGTCCGCGATGAATTGCGCGCGCGGGTCGGCGCTATGCGCCCGGACAACAAGTCCACGGGGCGCGGCCCGGCTCGGGTGGCGGCGCAGGTTCAGGGCGTGGCGCGCATTGCCGATGTGCCGTTGTATGCGGTGGATGCCACGCTACGACGTGCCGGAGCATTGCAAAAAACGGCGGACGCACCGAGTGCGGCAATTTATATCAATACACGGCACGCACAGCAGCTTGGCGTGCGCGCCGGACAGACTTTGGGAATCACGCAGGGCGGGGAGCAATTGACCTTGCCGGTGGCGCTGGACGAGCGGGTTCCGGACGCCTGTGTTTTGGTGTACGCTGGCCACCCCGGCGCGGCGTTGCTGGATCCCGACGCAGCGGTAGTGCTGCAACGTAGTTAATAAAAAACCAGAATCAACTATTCAGCCCTTCTTGAAAGCAGATTCAGAAGGCGCGGGTGAGGGGAAGGGCGTTCATGCTGGATTCGTTATTGGCGCTATGGGCGATGTTGCCGGAGGCGGTGCAAACCGTCGCGCTCATTGTCGTAAAAATCTTGGCGATCGTGATTCCACTGTCGTTATCGGTGGCGTACATCACCTTTGCCGAGCGCAAAGTCATCGGTTATATCCAGGTGCGCATCGGCCCGAATCGTGTCGGCCCGCGCGGCTGGTTGCAGCCGATTGCCGACGCCATTAAATTGCTGACCAAAGAAATCATTCTGCCTTCCAGCGCCAACCTGTTTCTGTTCGTGCTCGCGCCGATTCTGTGTCTGGCGCCGTCGCTGGCGGCGTGGGCGGTGGTCCCGTTCGCCGACGGCGTCGTGCTCAGTAACATCGACGCAGGCCTGTTGTACATTCTGGCGATTTCGTCGATGAGCGTGTACGGCATCATCATCGCGGGCTGGGCGTCCAACTCCAAATATGCGTTCCTCGGCGCGTTACGTTCCGCTGCGCAAATGGTGTCGTATGAAATCGCGATGGGTTTCGCGCTGGTGGGTGTGTTGCTCGCCGCCGGTTCATTGAATTTGTCGCAGATCGTGTACGCACAGCAGGGGCCGTTCTGGCATTGGTATTTTATTCCGTTGTTCCCGTTGTTTATGGTGTATTTCATCTCCGGTGTCGCCGAAACCAACCGCGCGCCGTTCGACGTGGCCGAGGGTGAATCGGAAATCGTCGCCGGCTTTCACGTCGAATATTCCGGTATGACCTTCTTGGTGTTTTTCCTGGCGGAATACGCCAACATGATTCTGGTGTCGATCCTGGCGAGCCTGATGTTTTTTGGCGGCTGGTTATCGCTGCTGAACGGCATCGTGCCGGAGCAGATGTTGACCATTCCGGGGCTGGGTATGTTGCTTGGCGACGGTGCGCATTGGTTGTTGCTGAAAACGGCCTTTTTCCTGTTTTTGTTCCTGTGGTTTCGCGCGACGTTTCCGCGTTACCGCTATGACCAGATCATGCGGTTAGGCTGGAAGGTATTTATCCCCATCACCATCGTTTGGTTGTTGGTGGTCGGCGGTATGGTCTTGGGTCACGTCGGACCTTGGTTTGCTTAAGGGAAACCCATGACATGAACACGGTCGTTAATTATTTCAAGAGCCTGTTGCTGCTGGAGCTGCTGCGCGGTCTGGCCTTGACCGGAAAATACCTGTTCGCGCGCAAAATCACCGTGCAGTATCCCGACGAGAAGACGCCGATGTCGGTGCGCTTTCGCGGGCTGCACGCATTGCGGCGTTATCCCAACGGCGAAGAACGCTGCATTGCCTGCAAGTTGTGTGAGGCGGTGTGCCCTGCGGTCGCGATTACCATCGAGTCCGAACAGCGCGCCGACGGCACGCGCCGTACTACGCGTTACGACATCGATCTGACCAAATGTATTTACTGTGGCTTTTGCGAAGAGGCCTGTCCGGTGGATGCCATTGTGGAAACGCATATCTTTGAATACCACGGCGAGCAACGCGGCGACCTGCTGATGACCAAGGACAAACTGATGGCCGTCGGCGACAAATACGAAAAACAGATCGCCCAAGCCCGCGTGCAAGATGCGGCGTATCGATAACAGCTCAACGAGATTCTCATGGGATTTGAACAGTTTATTTTCTGGTTTTTCGCCGCCGTGCTGGTGTTCGCTGGTGTCATGGTCATTACGGTGCGCAACCCGGTGTTCGCTGCGCTATTCCTGGTGTTGGCATTTTTCACCAGCGCCGGGCTGTGGTTGCTGCTGGAGGCGGAATTCCTGGCCATCACCCTGGTGCTGGTGTACGTGGGCGCGGTGATGGTGTTGTTCCTGTTCGTGGTGATGATGCTCGACATTAATCTCGCGCCCTTGCAGGAAGGCTTCTCAAAGTATTTGCCGGTGGGCATCGCGGTCGCCGCGTTGATTATTTTTGAAATGGTTCTGGTGCTTGGGCAGGATCACTTTGGTTTGGAACAGGTGCCCAGTCCGATTCCGCATGCGGCGGATTACAGCAATACCCGCGAGCTGGGCCGGGTGTTGTACACGGCTTATGTTTACCCGTTTGAAATTGCGTCGGCGATTTTGCTGGTCGCGATCATCGCGGCCATCGCGTTGACGTTGCGCACGCGTCGCCAGACTAAATACATTTCAGCGGAAAAACAGGTGGCGGTGAAACGCGCCGACCGGATTCGCATAGTGAAGATGGCAGCGGAAAAAGACGAACTTTAGG
>JANOOV010000152.1:0-18798 GCA_031421535.1 Gammaproteobacteria bacterium | reverse complement strand
CGGAATTGTAACGTGGTGGTGTCGCGACACGTCTCGCGCAGCGCGGTAAGCTCCGCCCCGGTGCTGACGCAATGCACCACCAGCATGTCGTCGCGGCCCAACAGCTTTAAGCGCGTGAGGTAACGCTGCGACTTATCGACTTCGGCCAACAACTGGTCGGCGTGGACTTCCGGATCGGTACTGGGCGCGGGGCTTAAGCGGCTGAGCTTGATATTTTGGTCAAAGTAAAACGCCTGGCGCATGCCGCCGTGTTGTTGCCGGGTGATGATCAATGCGCGCTTCTCGATCACGTCCAGCGGTTTAAGCAATTCGCCATACAGTTGCGCGACCGAATAAATACCCTGCAGCGGCACCTTGCTGCGCGTCAGGCATTTTACCCACGGCGCAATCAGATCGATGTTGGTGACCGCTGACAACAGCGCCTCGTCTTCGCGCTTGCCGTCGAGCAGTTTGTTTTGAATGTAGGCCATGCGGTACGGCGTCAGCCGAAACGCCTGCTCCGCACGCCGCTTCAGCAGCCCGATCTGGTCGCGCCCCACCACATGCGGCACCCGCTCGGTGCGGAACTCTTCTTCGATCACATCCACCAGCAGGTTGGTCACGATGCCCGCATCCTGCGCCAGATGTTCCGCAAGCGCCGCGTAACCCGCCTCGTCCGCCACGAACTCCATCGGGCCGTGCAGAGACTTTCCCTGCCACACGTATACGGCGGCATGACCGCTTGAAATCAGGATGACGCGACTACTCATGTCTTGATCTTTCCAATAATGTCGTAAATTGGCCCCAGCACCGACAACATGATCCAGCCCAGCAGCAGGCCCAGCACCACCGTCAGCACCGGCTCGATCATCGCCTGCGCGCGTTCGATGGATTCATTCACGTCGCGGTTGTAGAAATAGCTGATGTTCAGCAGCGCGGCATCGAGTGCGCCGGTGGATTCACCGACCTTGAGCATGCGCACCACCAGCGGCGGGAACAGCCCGACACCGGCCATGCTCGCGGAGATGCTGTTGCCGTCGCTGATTTTTTTGCGCACATCATTCAATGCCTGGGTGATCACCAGATTGCCGGTGGTTTTCTCGACGATCTGCATGCAGTTCATCACCGTGATGCCCGACGCATACAACAGTGCAAAATAATTGGCGAAGCGCGTCAGGATAATTTTGCGCAGAATCGGGCCGACCACCGGCAGGTTCAACTTGATGCTGTCAATCCGGAACCGCACGGCGGCGCTGCGTTTCGCCGCGACGACGATGGCGATGACGGTGAGCACTGGCGTCGCGATAATCACATACCAGTAATTCACAAACACGTTCGACACCACGATCAGAATACGCGTGTGAATCGGCAGCTCATTGCCGGTGGATTTGATGAACGAGACCAGTTGCGGCACCAGATAGATCATCAAAAAGAACACCACGCCGATCACCACAATCCCGACGAACGTCGGGTACAACAAAATCTTTTTGGTCTGCGCAGACAACTCGTCCTGCCACTTGATGTTCTCGGTGATGTTTTTCAACACGTCGGGCAATTGCCCGGCCTCTTCACCGGCGCGGATCAGCTGCGCGAACACGTCGTCGAATACTTTCGGATGCTCGGCCAATGCCTGCGACAGGGTCTTGCCTGCTTCGATGCTCTGGGTGACGGCGGAAATCACTTCGCGAAATACCGGGTTGTCCACGCTGTCGCGCAAATCCACCAGACCTTCATGGATCGGCACACCCGCGCGCGCCAGTTGTTCCAGGTGATAACAAAAAGTAATCAGGTCACGGCGCGTGACTTTTTTACGCGAACCAAAGCGCGCCCGGGCAGCACTGAAGCTGATGAGCTCCAGCTGCATGCGTGTCACCCGCAAGTCAAGATCCGCCTCGTTGGCGGCATCGACACTCCCGGTGATGGTGGCGCCGTCGCGACTGATGGCTTTGTATTTAAAAATCGGCATGGGATCACGCGATGCGCGTGGTGAGATCTACCACGCGCGATACTTCTTCAAGGCTGGTCACGCCGTTGAGTATGAAGCGCACCCCGTCGTCTGCGAGGGTTTTGAAGCCGCGCGCCTTCGCATGCTGTTCAAGCTCGTGTTTGGAGGCACGTCGCGCGAGCAATGCGTCGATCTCCGTGTCCATGCGTAAAATCTCCAGCAGAGAAAAGCGGCCCTTGTAACCCCGACTGTCGCAGCGTTCACAGCCCTTGGCGCGATACAACTGCACCTGCTCGTATTGCACATCGCTCAAGCCCAGCAACATGCGCTCAAGCTCGGACGGCGCATACGCCTCTTTGCAATGCGGGCACAAGCGCCGCGCCAGGCGTTGCGCAACAATGCCGATGATGTTGCCTTCCATTACTTCGGGCTTCACGCCGATATCCAGAAGTCGAGGAATGGCGCCTACGGCGGAATTGGAATGCAGCGTGGTATACACTTGGTGCCCGGTCATCGCCGCGCGAAACGCCATCTCGGCGGTTTGTTCGTCACGAATTTCACCGACCAGAATGATGTCCGGGTCCTGCCGCATCATCGAGCGGATGCCGTTGGCAAAATCCATCTTGGTGGCTTCGTTGACCGACGACTGGCGGATCATGCCCATCGGATACTCGACCGGATCTTCGAGGGTCATGATGTTGACATCTTCGCTGTTGACATGATTCAGCATCGAATACAACGTAGTGGTCTTGCCGCTGCCGGTGGGCCCGGTGACCAGAATGATGCCGTTGGGGCGCGCCATCAGCAGCTTGAGCAGCGATAACATGTCTTCGGTCAGATTGAGCTTGTCCAACGGCACAATGCCCTTTTGCCGGTCGAGCACGCGCAGCACGATATTTTCGCCGTGCGTGGTGGGCTGGGCCGCAACGCGAAAGTCGATGGGGCGGCCCAGCAAGGTCAGCGAGATGCGACCGTCCTGCGGCGCGCGCGTTTCGGCGATGTTCAAACCCGCCATTACTTTCAGGCGCACCGAAATTCCGGACCAGTAATTTTTATGCAGCGTGCGCACTTGGCGCAGCACCCCATCAATGCGGTACCGCACGCGCAGAAAGCCTTGCTCGGGTTCAAAATGAATGTCGGATGCACCGCGTTTCACTGCATCCGCCAGCAACGAATCCACCAGTCGCACCAGCGGCTGACTGTATTCATTGTTGCCCGCTTGCAGGCTGGTGTAGTCGATTTCGCCGGTTTCGATTTCATTGATGATGCCGTCGATGGACAGCTCGAAGCCGTAGAAATTATCAATCGCCGATTCGATCTCGGGCTCGGCTGCCAATAATGTCTTGACCTGAATATCACCACCCAGCGCGGCGTTGAGCTGGTCGACGGCCACCACGTTGAAGGTATCGGCCATCGCCACGGTGAGCACGTTATGCTCGCGGTCGAAACTCAACGGCACCATTTTGTAACGCCGTGCGACGTCCTTCGGAATCAGGCGTACTGCATCGGGGTCGGCGATCACATTCGCCAGAGAAATGCTTTCCTGCCCCATGGTCTCGCCCAGCGCGTCGCGCATCACCGCTTCGCTGACGAAGCCGAGCTTGACCAGAATTTTTCCCAACGGGATGTTTTGCTTTTTCTGCTCGGTGAGCGCAATGCGCAACTGATCCTGATTGACGATGCCCTTTTCCAGCAGCACTTCGCCCAGCATGCGTTTGCGCGGCTTGGCGGGAATCATCGCGCAGCGCCCTCGCCGCCGGGAGACATCGCTTGCAACCGCCGCCGTACATCATCAACGCGAAAACTCGTGGGTTGTTTCGCCGCGAGCACCAATGCGGCGCGGTAATGTTTTACGGCGGCCTCCACTTGCCCCAGATGATCAAAGCTGACCGCCAGATTAAACGCATAATCGGCGTTGTCGCGCTGCGCCTGCAACGCTGATTGCAAACTGCGCGTGGCCTCCAGCCAGCGCTGCTGTTGCATCAGAAAACTGGCGTAGGTAAATAGCAAATGCGGCGCGCCTGGCTCCTGCTCCAACAGCGCTTTGATGCGCGCCTCTTGTTGCAACGGATCAAACGAACCGGTCACGCTGACGAAGCCCGCCTGGGCGACACTGTCTTTGGGGTCGAGTGTTAGCAATTCGGAATAAATCTCCTGGGCGCGCACAAAATCTTTCTGCCGTACCGCAATGGCCGCCAGGCCCAGCAAGGCGTCGCGATTGTGTTCGTCGCGGGCGAGCACGCGTGCGTATAATTTTTGCGCACCTCCGTCGTCACCGCCTTGATAGGCGCGATAAGCGGTTTGCAGCGTGGCGAAGATGTCATTTTGTTCGGCGTCACGCGTCACACTGATCGGTGCGGGTACCGGGATATTCGCAATGACATCGCTGCCTGTAGGTGACGCCTCCTTGGGCACCGCGATCACCGGCGCAGGCACGACGGCAGCGGCTGCATTGGTCGATAAGGGCCGGAGCGTGACAGGTGCACTTACGGAATTCACTTTTGCCGCAACCCGCGGCGTACTCTGCGCCGTTGCGGGGATGGTGGGCGGCGATACGATCATGGGCGCTACCACCGGCGGTACCGAGATCACTGCCGCCTCCGGGGCCGCCGCCGTTTGCGGTACACCCATTGTGGATTGCTGCGTAAGGTATTGCGCCATGGAGTTGTAGTACCAAAAACCACCACCGGACAATGCAAACAACAGCGTGATGCCGACACTGATCCACACCACGGGAATACGTCGGCGTTGTGGCAGGCTGCGCGCCACCGGCGCGGGTCGCGTCACTTGGGAGGAAGTGTCAAGACTCAGTTCCGGCTTGGCAGGCGCAGGTACCGTCGGTGATTGCGGCACCGGAGCAAGTACGGGTAGCGAAATGGGCGGATTAATCTCAGCATGCCGCCCGGTCATCAGTGTAAATGCCGCCGCTGTCAGCGGTGGCGCCGCGACGCCTGGCGATGTTTCGGTAACGCGCTTCGGTTCGGGCTGCGGCGGCGTCGATTCGGCGGGGGATAATTCCAGCTCGCGGGCCACCGGCGGCGCTGCGACCGGCCCTTCGGTGACCTGGCGCTTGGCCTGCTCCGCCTTCTTCAGCGCCTCCATCAACAAGCTCATGGTCGCGCTCCGTTACTGCGATGCGTTGGTCGGCGGTGCGGAAATCCCCGGTGCCACCTCCGGCAAAAAGCGCCGGAAGTCTTTTAACTCGGCTGACAGCGACGCGTTACGCATCACGGTGGGGCGCAGGAAAATCACCAGCTCGGTTTTAGTCAGCTCGTCGTCTTTGTAGCTGAACAGATGCCCGATCCACGGCAGTCTCGACAACAGCGGGATACCGGAACTGGATTTGGACAGCTTGTCCTGCATCAACCCGCCGAGCACGGCGATCTGGCTGCTGTCGATCTTCAACAGCGATTCCATTTCACGGATCTGTATTTCCGGAATCAAATTGTCAAATCCAGAGCCCGCCAGTCGCGGCGCCGGATCGACCACGTAGCCGGTGATGCGCGAAATGGTCGGACGCACGTTGATGGTGACGCGATCATCGTCAGTGATTTGCGCGGTGACGCTCATCACCAGCCCCACCGGGACGGTGCGGATTTCACTGGTGTAGGTGCGTCGCCCCGCCGAGGTGGTGGTCGCTTCCTGGATTTCCAGCGAGGTGGTGAAATACACTTTTTCATCCACCACCTTGAGCAGCGCGGTTTGATTGTTCAGCGCCATGATTTTCGGGCTGGACAACACCTTGACGTTACCGAAGGTCTCCAGCATGTGCAGCGCCGCAAACACCTTGTCGAACGAACCGGCGGCTTTGTCATAAGCGAGCAGGAACGATGGCGGTGTGGCCAGATTGCCGCCAACGACCGTGGAAGCAGCGGAAATTCCGTTGGACTTCGACACCAGACTCCAGTCAACACCGGACTGGTAACGGTTGTTCAACTCCACTTCAACGATGGTGGCCTCAATCAAGACTTGGCGCTGCACGTTCGACAGAATGCGGTCAAGAAACGCCTGGATCTGTTCATGCTGGCGCGAGGTCGCGCGCACGCTGATCACACCGCTGAGCGGATTGGTGATCACCGCATTTTCACCGCCGCCCAAAATCGCAACGATGTTTTTCTCCAGTAATTCCCAGAAATTGTTGTTACTGGAAATGTTGATCTCGGTATTGGATTTGTTGCCGGTACTGCCGCCGGTTTGTTTGACGCTGCCGCCGGTGGTGGCGATTTCGGTGGCCACGCTCACTGTGCTTTTGGTTTCGCGTGTCATGTTCACGTAGTCAACTTTATAGGTGCGCATATGCGGCACATCCGGCGAGATCACCAGATTGGGCCCGATCACTTCATAACGCAGGCTGATCTGCTCCGCGATCCGGCTGAGAATTTGCGGCAGGGTTTGTTTCACTGCGTTGAGCGTGACGGTGCCGCTGACGTTGGGATGAATATCCAGATTCATCTTGGCGTCACGCGCCAATGCAAACAGCAGCTCTTTGACCGACACGCCACTCACGGTCACGGTATAGGTTTCCGGCGGCGTGCTGAGTTTGGGCTGCGGCAAAAACGGCGTTTGCTGTACCGGCGAGGGAATCTCGCCGACCGGTTCCGAGGTGCGGCTGAGATGCGCCGGGGACTGGGCCGGAGGATGCGTCGCGGTGCAACCCGGCAGCAACATCGAGATCATGAGTGCTGTCCGCACACCACCCCAACACAGAATCTTGCCCATCATGACTCATCCATTGTGGCGCGCACCTGATGAAGGCTGCGCAAAAACGGCTTGTAGCGTTTAACCTCGGCAGGCAACGCATCCAGCGCCGCCTTGGCATCGGCGTAATTGGCGAACTCGCTGTACAACACGCCGTATACCGCCTGGCCGTTATGGCGTGCCTGATAGATAAATAGCTTGTCCAGAAAAGCTGCGCTTTCCGATCCGCGTAAAAAGCGCTCCAAATCTTTCACTGCATCGGCGGTGACCCGTAACACTTGAATGCTGAAATGATTTCCATCCGCCTGACGCAACCACTGCCGGGTGCGATCAACGCGTGTCGTGACAAATAAATCCGCCGTTTCGCCGTTCAACGGATACGGGGCTATTGCGGCGGGTGGCGCGCTGTCAACGACGGTGGGTACGGCGGCCGACGTAACTGTGGCGGGCGATTCCGCCGCACGCAGCACCGACCACACGATGATCGCGACGGTGATGATGATCGCAGCGACCGCAATCCACAGATGCGACGCCGCCACCGGCGCCCGATACTCGCTGTCGCGCAGCGCTGCCGCCATATGTCGGTACGTGACCCGTGTTTGGCCGTCGGCAAACGCCGCCAACAGTGCTTTGTCGGCCAGCACATTCACACGGCGCATCAAACCCTGCGATACCCGCACCAGCAACCGCAGTGCATCGCTTTCAAAAATGTCGCCGCTGGAATGCCCGGCGGCACGCAGCCGGTGCCCGACGTATTCCGCAATCATGCTCCCGGCCAAGGGCCCCAAATTGAAACTGTGCGTGATGCGTTCACGTAATTGACGGATGCGTGGATCCGCCAGATGCAGGTCCAGCTCGGGTTGTCCGAACAGCACGATTTGCAGCAATTTTTCGCGCTCGGTTTCCAGATTGGTGAGCAACCGGATTTCCTCCAGCGTGTCGAGCGGCATGCCCTGCGCCTCTTCGACAAACACCACGACGCGGCGATTTTGCGCGTGGCGCGCCAGCAACAATTCCTGCACCGCGTTTTGCACCTGCAAACGTGAAGCGGTGCTGGGCAAAGACAAACGCAACTCCGCCGCGATGGCAAAAATGACATCACCCGGATCAATGCGCGGATTGGACAGGTACACAACGTCGACCGTTTGCGGCAAACGTGTCTGCAACATCCGGCACAACATGGTTTTGCCGCTGCCGACTTCACCGACGACCTTGACAATCCCCTCACCGTGGGTGATCGCATACAGCAGCGCGTCCAGCACATCGCCGCGTTTGCCTCCGGCATAAAACAATTGCGTGTCCGGCGTAATACCGAACGGCGCACGCTGTAATCCAAAGTGTTCGTAATACACGCGTTACCTCGCCGACATTTAATTTATCAGTGGCGAACCCGCCGCATGCGTGACGTCGTCACCCGTACGCTCACATTTGCGACCTCACGTATACAACGGCACAAATCGCTTTTCTGTTTAGCCTCTCGTGCAATTTCCGAACATGAGGGAGCAAGCTAAAGTCCCGCGCCTTTCTGCCGAATACCGCTGCGTCAGATTCTGCCAGCGGGAATAAACATCGCGATGATCCAGGTATATGGGCAAGTGAAGTCCGGGAAATGGTTGGTCGTTTTACTCGGCCTGTGGTTGCTGAACGGGTGCGGAAAAGCGGCCGACAGCGATGCGGATAATCCCCCTAACACGTCGCCGAAGGGCACGGCTTTTTCCATTGCATTGACGCGCAGCTCCGACGGTGCGACGACAACATCCATCAGCAGCGCGTCGCCCGGAACGTTAAAAGTCAACATCAAGCTAAAAGACGGCTCCTATCCGCAAAATGTAGTGGTCACCTTTAAAACCAATTTGGGTACGCTCAGCCCGGTGGCGGGCACAGCGCTGACCAACAGCGGTGGCGATGCCACGCTGCAGTTACTGTCGGACGGAGTCACCGGGGCAGGTACCGTTACGGCGGAGGCGAATGTCGGTGGTGAAGAGTTGTCGGCAAGCCTGAATTTTTCCGTGGCCGCGTCGGCGGTGGCCGGGCGGACGCTTGCCATCGCGTTAACAGACAATCTCGGCGCCGCCACCAGCAGCGTGCGCGCGGACTCACCCGGCACGTTAACCGCCACGGTTACCGATGCCACCGGCATGGGGGTGCGCGATGTGATTGTGGTGTTCGACACCAAGCTCGGCCTGCTGGCGCCGGTCAACGGCACGGCCATCACCAACGCGTCCGGTCAGGCCTCGGTAGCCCTGGGATTCAAGGATGCGCTGGGCGCTGACACGGTTAAAGTCACCGCCACCCTCGGCGCAGAAACGCTCTCCACCACGCTGAATTATCAAGTTGCGCCGCCCGCGATCCGCATGGGCTACACCGGCGGCGCCTTTACGCCAGGCGTGGTCGGCATCGGCGTTTCGCCGCTGTCACCGGGCGGCACCACCGGTCTGACGGTCAACATGGTCGATGCCAACGGCGCCGCATTCACGGTGCCGATTACGGTGAGCTTTGCGTCCAATTGTTCGGCGGTCGGCAAAAGCACCATCGATGCTTCGGTCGCAACCATCAATGGTCAAGCCGTGGTCACTTATCAGGCGAATGGTTGCGTCGGCGCCGATACCGTTGTCGCCACGGCCAGCTTCGGCGGCTCCAGTTTTCGCGCGCAGGCCAATCTGACGGTCAATGCCGACACGGCGGGCTCGATTGAATTTTTGTCGGCGACGCCTGCGCTGATTGCCATCATGGGGACCGGCGGCGTGGGCCTGAGCGAAACCTCCACCGTGCTGTTCAAAGTGAAAAGCACGCAGGGCTTGCCGGTCGCCAATCAACTCGTAAGCTTCGCACTCAACACCAGCGTCGGCGGATTGCTGGTGGCGCCGACCAGCGGTTACACCAACGGCAGCGGCGAAATCGGCACCGTGGTGCGCTCGGGTGCGGTGGCGACCGGCGTACGCGTGACGGCCACGGCGGTGGCGGGCGGATTAACGCTGACCAGCCAGTCAAGCCAGTTGACCGTGAGCACCGGCATACCCGACCAGAACAGCACCGGCATCGCCGCCTCGGTCCACAACCCGGAGGCGTTTAATTTTGACGGAGAAACAGTCAACATCAGCGCGCGCCTCGCCGATCATTTCAATAATCCGGTGCCCGACGGTACGGCGCTGTATTTCACTGCCGAAGGTGGTGCCATCGAGTCGTCCTGCCTTACCGACAACGGCGCGTGCTCGGTCACCTGGAGAAGTCAAGTCCCGCGCCCCGTTGATCACCGCGCCACCATACTGATGACGACGGTGGGCAACGAAAGCTTTTTCGACGAAGACGGCAACGGCAGTTACAGCAATGGCGACGGCGAGCCATACAACGATGCCAATGCCAATGGGGTTCTTGACGAGCCCTTCACCGATACCAACGGCAACAGCCTGTTTGACGAACCGTTCACCGACACCAATGTTAACGGCGGTTACGACTTTGGCGAGCCGTTTGCCGACTACAACCACAGTGGCTATTACGACGGCGCGGGCAACAACCCGGCCGGAGAAACAACCTTCACTGACCGGAACGGCAACTTCATCTACGATGGCGCAGGCACCCGCCCCGCCGGAGAGGCTTACACCGACGCCAATGGCAGCACCACGTTCAACGGACCGGGCTTTGCGGATCTGGCGGAGGCATTTCTCGACAAAAACGAAAATGGCGTGCGCGATCAGGGCGAGCCGTATTTTGACTTTAACAACAATGGCCAGTACGACGTCCGCGACGGCGCATACGGCGGCGCGCTGTGCACCCACACGACCCTGTGCGCGGCGCAGAATACCGTGCACGTGCGCAACTCCATCGTCATCGTCATGTCGGGATCAAATCCGTATGTCGTGGCTCAAAGCGCGGCGAATTCGAGTTTGATTTACGCCTCCAGCGTGCCGGGCTTTCCAGGTAGAGCATGGGATGTATTAAATGTTGCTGGCGGCAGCGCGGACTTGAATATCTCGTTCACCGACAGCGCCGGACAGTCGCTACCGGCCGGCACCCGAGTAACGATTTCAACCGATGTCGGCGAGCTCAAAGGCGAAACCAGCTTCACCGTTCCGAACAACGTCACCGGCGGCAGAGTCGTCGCGATCACGGTTGAAGACGATGACCCGGACCCGGCTGCAACTGCGACCGGCGTCATCACCATCCACGTGGAGACACCCAAAGGCGTGATCACCGACTTGACGTTTGATCTGGGTGTTTAGGTAATGCAACCCACCGTCTTGTTGTGAACCTGCAAGGTCCCGACCAGTTGCGCGACTTCAGTCAAATCGTGGCGCTGTAGATAGTCGATGATGCCCGAGTTGATTTTTGCGCAGACCAAGGGATCATAAAACAAGGCCGTGCCGACCCCGACTGCACTCGCCCCGGCGATGATAAATTCCAGCGCATCCTGCGCCGTTAAAATTCCGCCCTGACCAATGATCGGAATGCCGTGCGCCTTGCACACCTGATACACCTGATGCACCTTCAATAACGCAATCGGTTTGATCGCCGGGCCGGACAACCCGCCCTGGTTATTGCCGATCACCGGCACGCGCGCTTCGATATCGATAGCCATGCCCATCAGCGTGTTGATCACGGCAAAGGCATCCGCGCCCGCATCGATGCAGCGGCGCGCGTTGTCGGCAATGTCAGTCTGATTGGGCGAGAGTTTTGCGATCAGCGGTTTTTTAGTCACGCTGCGGCACGCTTCAACCACGCGCGCCGACATTACCGGGTCGTTGCCGAATACCACGCCGCCTTCCTTGACGTTGGGACAGGAAATGTTGATTTCGATGGCGTCGATCGGCGAGTCGTCGAACAGGCGTGTGACTTCGCGATATTCTTCAATGGTTGAGCCCGACACGTTGGCGATGAAGCGCGTTTCGGTGAAATCCAGCGTCGGCAGAATTTTATTCACCACTGTTTCGGTGCCGGGATTTTGCAGGCCGATGGAGTTCAGCATGCCCGCCGGAGTTTCGCAGATGCGGTGCGGCGCGTTGCCCAGGCGCGGTTTGAGGGTGGTGCCTTTTAAACACACCGCGCCCACGTCGCGATTCGAAAAACCCTCGATGCGCGTGTATTCCTCGCCGAAGCCTACGCAGCCGGAAAGCAGCACCAGCGGCGTGTTAAACTTCAGGCCGCAAAATTCCATGGCCAGCATGGCTTGATCTTTAGTCGTCATTCTCAACCTGATTGCGCGCTATGTTTCACGTGGTACTTTTGGAACCCGAGATCCCGCCCAACACCGGCAACATTATACGCCTGTGCGCCAACACCGGTGCGCAGCTGCACATCATTCACCCGGCCGGATTCAAACTCGACGATAGCAAACTGCGCCGCGCGGGCCTGGACTATCACGAGTTCGCGACGGTGAAGGAATGGAACAACCTCGCGGCATTCAGCGCCGCGATCCAACCGGCGCGGATGTTTGCCTGCTCCACCAAGGGTCGGCACCTATTCACGAACGTCCGCTTCACGGCAGGCGATGCTTTTTTGTTTGGACCGGAATCGCGCGGCTTGCCGGTGGCGCTGCTGGATGCGCTACCGGCAGAACAAATCCTGCGCATTCCGATGCTGGCGAACCGACGCAGTCTGAATCTGTCGAATGCGGTCGCGGTGATGGTTTACGAGGCGTGGCGGCAGAATAATTTTCAGGCTGCAGAATAAAAATTTGTAGGTCAGGTTGCTGCGCAGCGGCTACCTGACGGGTCGCAGACCAATGCCGGGTAGCTATCGCAACCCGGCCTACAGATTAAAAAACTTCAGGCTTCTGCGCACGTTCCAGCAACAGACTCACCGCATCGCGCGGCGCCAGATTCGCGTACAGCACCGCATGCACCTGATCGGCAATCGGCATGTCAACACCGTGACGACGCGCCAGCTCATACACCTCGCGCGCGGTCTGCACGCCCTCGACCACTTGATCGATGGATTGCAGTGCCTGCTCTAATGTCTTGCCCTGCCCCAACGCCAGACCCAGGCGGCGATTGCGCGATTGATTGTCGGTGCAAGTGAGAATCAGATCGCCCAGGCCGGACAATCCCATCAGCGTTTCGCGACGCCCGCCCAGCGCCACACCCAGGCGCACCATTTCGGTCAGCCCGCGCGTGACCAGGGCGGCGCGCGCATTGGCGCCGAAACCCAGCCCGTCGGAAATTCCCGCTGCAATCGCCAGCACGTTTTTCAGCGCGCCGCCGATTTCCACGCCAGTCACGTCGTCGCTGGTGTAGGCGCGAAACGTGTGGCTGTGGAACATACGCACGATGTCTTTGGCAAAATCAGCGTCGAGCGATGCGACCGTAACGGCAGTGGGCAAGCCCTTCGCCACTTCGCTTGCGAAGCTCGGCCCGGAAATCACCGCCATGGGAATCGCAGCGCCCAGCACCTCGGCCACCACCTGATGCAACAGGTTGTAGCTGCCGTGCTCCAGCCCCTTGGTAGCCCACAGTACCCGCGCGTCGGCGCGCAACAACGGCTGGATATTTTGCAATGTGGCACGAAACGCGCCGCTCGGCACCGTCACCAAAATGTCACGCACCGCGCCCACCGCATGGGCAAGGTCGCCGGTCGGCTCCAGATTGTCCGGAAAAACGAGATCGGAAAGATAACGCGGATGTCGCCGCTGCTGCGCGGCCGCCTGCATAATTGTCTTGTCACGCCCCCATAAATGCACACGCCGCCCGTTGCGCGCCAACAACAGCGCCAGCGCCGTACCCCAGGAGCCCGCGCCCAGCACTGCGATGGATGTGTCATTGGTTGATGTCATAGCCAAGCTCAAATTTGTTTCTCGTGCCTGATCCATCGGACGCGGCAAGCCACCGTGAATAGCCAACACGTGCTACCGATCCAGCATTCCGGTGGAAAAGCCAAGGTAAAGGTACCCGGCCAGGGGGAGTTGAAATAATACTCCGACGAGCACCTGCGCCCGGAGTACGTTGCAGAAAGGAATGAACGCGCGCAACCAACCCACCACCTTGCCGCGCCAGCTCAACGAGATCAACCACAGTCCGTAGATGGAAACGAGTGTACAAACGAATAGTCCCTTTTCAAAATAGACGTAGCCCATTCAGTGAATCCCTTGGCCACAGACGTGCGGCATCTATTAGCGTTTCATTGCGTCTCGGGTGTATATCGGGTTGAACGGCTGATTTAGTTCGGGAATGCTTTCGAGCGTTTGCCTGAACTTGGGATCAATTTTTTTGTACTCCAATTCGGTTTCCATTTGCCCAAATTCTGAAGCGCAGCACAGCAGATACTCATTGTAATAGCCGGTGTCGATTGCGTTGCCGCCAGTGACTTGTTTTTCAATATCCCGGAACCGGGAATATGCAAGTAAGGCCTCACCCCATAAGTTCCCGACACAGCGGTTCATCGTCTTGGCGCTTAGGTGCGTCAGGGCCGTTCCCCAATCGCCCTCCGACAGCGGCAAAGCGGGCAACACGTGTGACGGGATGACGGTTTTCATTCTCTCGTTACCGCAGGCATCCACTTTTTTCTCAAGCTTGGTCAAGGCTTCTGTCCACTTCTCATGCGCAAGCTGGACTACTTCGGTCGTGTACGAGTATCGGACCGTGGGATCCTTTTGGCGTACGGAGACCGAAGGTGCCGCGCAACCTACCACCAGCGAACACAGAACCACCCAAATTTTAGTAACCACAGCCATCCATCACCGCTTTCCAGAATTCATGTTCTTTTCCTGAGAATTCTTTGTTGTATTCGTCAAATGCGATCATTTGAATTTGTTTGCTGACCACAGGACTGACAGACATCATCGCCTGCGACCAAGCTCCCCATTCTAGCTGCGAGATGTTCCATGCCGCTCCCAACGGTCCTTCCACTCCCGTTCTACCCACAAAAATGCTCACAAACACGCTACTCCCGATCAATACGGTCGGTCCTTTTCCGAGGCCCTGTATCCGCCTGATGTTTTCAATCGCTTTGATGCCGGATTCGCTGAACGTTAATCCGCTGATGTCTGGACAACTCATGACGCTCCCCCTCTTTGCGATACCAAGAATTAATGCACCGCGCTGACATCCGGCGTCCCCTGCTCGTGGCTACGTTGCAAATGCTGCGCAAACAAGGCGTCGAAATTCACCGGCGCCAGGATCAACTGCGGGAAGCCGCCCTTGGCCACGACATCGGAGATCGCTTCGCGCGCGAACGGGAACAGGATGTTGGGGCAGAAGCTGCCCAGCATCGGCGCCAGTTCGTGTTCGGGGAAGCCGCGCACGGTGAATATTCCGGCTTGATGCGCTTCGATCAGGTAGGCGGTTTTGTCGCCCAGTTTGGCGGTGACGGTCAGCGCCAGCACTACTTCGTGCACGCCGTCGGCGAGCACGCGCGCCGAGGTGCCCAGCTCCAGGTTGACATTAGGCTCCCATTTCTGGGTGAAAATCCCCGGCGAGTTGGGGGTTTCAAACGAAACGTCCTTGATGAAAATTTTCTGAATCGTAAACTCGCGCGCCGCCTCGATGTTAGGTTGCCCGTCTTGACCATTTGGTTTTTCAGTTTCCGTTGTCATAAATTCCTGCCCTGTTGTTGTTAAAGATGTTGGCGCGTCCACGCCAGTAAATTTTCCAGGTCCATTGCACCTGACATGCGCGCAACTTCTTTGCCCTGTCGGTATAACACCAGCGTGGGGATGCTGCGAATACCGTATTGCGAGGCCAGCCCGGTCTCTTGCTCGGTGTCCACTTTGGCCAGGCGCACTTGCGGCTGCAACTGCACGGCGGCGCTTTCGAATACCGGCGCCATCATTTTGCACGGCCCGCACCACGGCGCCCAGAAATCGACCAGCACCGGAATGTCGTTGCGCTCGATGTGTTTCTGAAAATTGGCGTAGGTCAGTGCCAGCGGATGACCGTCGAACAAGGCGGCGCGACAGGCGCCGCATTTACCGCCGACGCCGAGCTTGGCCTGCGGAACGCGATTGGTTGCATTGCAGTGCGGACAAACAATGTGCAGGGAGTCGGTCATGACATTCAACGCAGTAGTGGGTCGAGTTCGCCGGTGCGATCCAACGCTGCCATATCGTCGAAGCCGCCGATGTGCCGACCATGAATAAAAATTTGCGGGATGGTGCGCCGCTGGCTGAGGCGTTCCATCTCGGCACGCAGCTCAGGTGAGGCATCCACTTTGATCTCCCGAAAGGCCACGCCTTTTTTCTCCAGCAGACGCCGCGCCCGCAGGCAATAGGGGCAGTTCTCGCCGCTGTACATCACGATGCCGTCTGCGTGAGTCATGCTGTCGCTCATCCTTTGGCCAGCGGCAAATTAGCGCCCTGCCAGGCCACGATCCCTCCCGCCAGCCCGTGCAAGGACTCAAACCCGTGTTTGCGCAGGATCGAACACGCCTGCGTGGAACGCTGACCGGTACGACAGACCACGACCAGCGGCTGGGCTTTGTGGCTCTCCAGCTCTTTGATGCGGCTGGCCAGCAATCCCACCGGAATGTGCAATGAGTTAATAATGTGCCCCTGCTTGAATTCGTTGTCGGTGCGTACGTCGAGCACCAGCGCATTTTGCCGATTGATTAACGCAACTGCTTCACTGGGCGGCACGTTCTTCACACCCACTGCGCCCAGAAATGAATGCACCAGCATGGCGATAATCATCACCAGGGCCAGCAACAGAATCCACTGTTGCGTTGCGAAGGTAAGCAACTGCTCCATAAATTAGCTCTCTGATAAATTGGGACGGTTTTATAAAAAATAAAGGTCTATCGGCAGTGCGGAGTTTAGTTATGACTTACAAAACACTTCGCGCATCATCTCGATCAACAGCAAGGTGCGCGCGTCGCCAACGCGGTAAAACACGCGGTTGGCGTCTTTGCGCGAGGTCAGAATACCCTTGTCGCGCAGGATCGCCAGATGCTGCGAAATGTTGCTTTGCGAAGTTCCCACCAGATCGACAATGGACTGCACGCTGATCTCCTGATCCCCCAGCGTGCATAAAATTTTCAGGCGCAGCGGGTGCGACATGGCTTTCAAGGAACGCGATGCGCGGTCGATATCTGCATCGTGAATGATCAGGCCGCGCGCTTCGATTGCTGTACTCATGGTTTCATTGAACCCTGCGCTACTAAAATTTTTAAGGGGTGTCGAAGGCAACGGCGTCGCTGTTTTTGGCTGACCGATCACAAACATGATGAGCGTGTTCGACGCACACAATCTTTCCGGTCATCACCAAAGCAATATACAATAATGTCCCGTATGAAGAAATAACCGTGTGCCCTGCACGCAACTCATGACAAGAACGACGCCCTGGAAATTTACATCGAACACCTTGAAAGCTTAACCTGACCAGAGTGAGTATGCCGAAACGACCTCGACCCATGATCCTCATCGTCCTGGACGGATGGGGATACAGTGAATCCCCCGACTCCAACGCCATTTACGGTGCCCGCAAACCGGTGTGGGACCACCTGTGGAAAGATTTCCCGCACACGCTGATACGCGGCTCAGGCGCCGAGGTCGGCTTGCCTGCCGACCAGATGGGCAACTCCGAGGTCGGGCACCTTAATCTGGGCGCCGGGCGTGTCGTGCTCCAGGAATTCACGCGCGTGGGCGCAGCCATCCAGTCCGGCGCGTTCTTCAATAACACCACGTTGACAGAAGCCGTTGATCTGGCCAAACGCAACAACGGCTGCGTACATATCCTGGGTTTGCTGTCGACCGGCGGCGTGCACAGCCATGAAGATCACTTGTTTGCGATGGCGGAACTCGCCGCCAAGCGCGGTGCGCGCCAGGTGTATTTGCACGCGTTCGCCGATGGCCGCGACACCGCGCCGAAAAGCGTGCTTGCATCCATCGCCAACATGGAAGCGGTATTCAAGCGCCTGCCCAATGCACGCTTTGCATCGTTGATCGGACGCTATTTTGCAATGGACCGCGATCACCGTTGGGCCCGGACCGAGCCCGCGTATCGATTGATCACCGAAGGTCACGCGACGTTTACCGCTCCCGACGCAGCAACGGCGGTCAACATGGCCTACGCGCGCGGTGAATCCGACGAGTTCATGCAGACCACGGCGATTGTTCCGCCCGGCCAACAACCAGTGCGCGTAAACGACGGCGATGTTGTGGTGTTCATGAATTACCGCTCGGATCGCGCACGGCAACTGACTCGTGCGTTTATCGAACCGGAGTTTTCCGGCTTCACGCGCCCGGCGTGGCCGAAGCTGGGCGCGTTCGTCACCTTGACGTCGTATAGCGAAGATTTCCACATACCGGTGGCCTACCCGTCGGCGCGCGTCGAAAACGTGTTTGGCGAGTACCTGTCGAATTTGGGCCTGCGACAGTTGCGCATCGCCGAAACCGAGAAGTACGCGCACGTGACATTTTTCTTCAACGGCGGCGTGGAAACACCGTTTCCCGGCGAAGATCGCATTCTGGTGCCGTCGCCCAACGTCGCAACCTACGATTTACAGCCGGAAATGAACGCCGCGCAATTGACCGACAAGCTGGTCGACGCGATCAACAGCGACAGCTACGACGTGATCATTTGCAACTACGCCAATCCCGACATGGTCGGGCACACCGGCAACTACGCTGCCACCGTCAAGGCGATTGAAACCATCGATCAGTGCCTGGGCCGGGTCGTCGACGCGGCGCGGCAACGCGGCGGAGAATTACTGATTACCGCCGACCACGGCAATGCTGAACTGTTGCGCAATGAAACCACCGGGCAGGCACACACGGCGCATACTTTCAATCCGGTGCCATTTATTTACATTGGCCGACCGGCCATCACCGCACCCGTCGGTGCGCTCTCCGACGTCGCTCCCACCATGCTGTATTTGATGGGCATCGAAATCCCGTCGCAGATGGATGGCAACATGCTTGTGACGTTGCGCTGAGCACCCCATTGTTACCACAGAGAATGTGGCGCGGCACCCTGCTTGCGCTGCTGTTATGCAGCACGGCGAACCCGGGTTATGCGGCGCAGAAACCGTCCGCGCAAGATCTTGAGCAGCTACACATACGCATACAATTGTTGCGCGATGATTTGAACACGGTGCGCGGCGCGCGCCGCGATGTGCGCGTGCAACTGACCGATATCGAACGCAACATCGCTGTTACTGCACGGCAGCTGCGCAAGACCCGCCAAGACCTGGCACTGAATTCCCAGCGCGTGCAAGAACTGATTACGCAACGTCGCCAATTACATGGGTCG
>JANOOV010000151.1:0-8948 GCA_031421535.1 Gammaproteobacteria bacterium | reverse complement strand
CAGGCGTTGATTTCCGCGCGGGCGCAATGTGCCCAGGAGGTTGCGCAGATCAAGGGCGCCGGTGCGGATTTCTATCGTCCGGAACGTGAAGCCGAAGTGTTGCGGAAAATCGCCGGACGTAACGGCGGGCCGTTATCCAGCGAAGAAATGGCGCGGCTGTTCCGTGAAATCATGTCCGCGTGTCTCGCACTCGAACAGCAACTCAAAATTGCGTTTCTCGGCCCGGAAGGCACCTTCACGCAAGCGGCGGCGTTGAAGCAGTTCGGCCATTCGGTATCGACGGTGCCATTGCCTGCGATTGATGCGGTGTTCCGCGAAGTGGAATCCGGTGCGGCAAATTACGGCGTGGTACCGGTGGAGAATTCCACCGAAGGCGTGATCAATCACACCCTGGATATGTTTTTGAATTCGCCGCTGCACATTTGCGGCGAAGTGGAATTGCGCATCCATCACAATCTGATGGGTGCAATGAGTGCTACCCAGGAGATTCGCCGCATCTATTCACACAGCCAGTCGCTGGCGCAATGCCGCGAATGGATCGAAGAAAACGCCAGCGGTATCGAACTGGTCAACGTTGCCAGCAACGCCGACGCCGCGCGCCGCGCCAAGAGCGAAGCCGGTGCCGCTGCGATTGCAGGCGAAACCGCTGCGGCCATTTATGGGCTGAACGTGCTGGCCCGCAATATCGAGGACGAACCTGACAACACCACGCGCTTTTTGGTCATCGGGCGCAACAGCGTGTTGCCCAGCGGCAACGACAAAACCACCTTGCTGTTGTCCACCGCGAATAAACCCGGCAGCCTGTTCCAGTTATTGCAACCCTTAGCACGGCACGGCGTGTCGATGACGCGTATTGAGTCACGTCCTTCCCGGCGCGGCATGTGGGATTATGTGTTCTTCGTCGATATCGAGGGCCATGCGCACAGCGAGCCACTGAAAACCGCATTGCTGGAATTGCAGCAGCAGGCGGCGGTGTTGAAGGTTCTGGGCTCGTATCCGCGCGCGGTGATTTGAGATGTGTCGGTAACATTTTCAATCAGGCAATAATCCTAGAAACGGCAGTTGACCGCTACAAGGCGGGAGCACGTGTATGGAACAGTTGAGGTTTACGGTTCAAGCACGCGTCACTCAAAGGGTGAGGCCCGCTACGACGTGTGGAGTGCGCCCCGTTGTGCGCATGGCTTCGTTGCACATCGTCGGAATAGCTGGCTATTCCTCCTCCTTGCGCCTCGCCCTGCACCCAACGGGGCGCACTCCACACACCGTTCAACTGCCGTTTCTAGGATAATGCGAGTACTCAGATTCCTGTCGTGCGCTGTGGCCCTGTGCGTGACCGCGCCGCCGGTGTGGGGAGAAGTTGCGCAAGAAGGCATGACGGCCACGGCGGGTCGCCAAAACGTGACGCTGAAATGGCCGCGCGTTGCCGATGCACTGCGGTACAACCTCTATTGGCAACGCGTCGGGGTTGCGGCAGCGGGTGTTAATAAAATTGTCAACGTCACTCCCCCATTCGTGCACGAATGGTTGAGCTCCGGAGCAACTTACCGATACCAGCTCAGCGCCGGTTACGCCGACGGCGAACGTGATACCGGCATGAGCGCGACTGTGACCCTGCCGCCAGGTCGGCCGCAGGGTGTGAGTGCACATGCGGCGGCGCAGACGGTGTCACTGCAGTGGCAGCCGGTGCCCGGCGCGCTGGACTACCATATTTACTGGAACACCAATGGAAAAGTCACGACCGGCGACACTGTCATTACCGCCACTCAGGCGCCTTACCTGCATCAGGGCTTGAATCCCGGTACTCAGTATTTTTACCGTGTTTCCGCGAAGAATGACGCCGGTGAAGGGGAGCTGTCGCGCGAGGCTTCCGTGCAACTGACCAGCGCGGCCCCCGTAATCACCTCCGTCGTTGCCGGGGACAGCGATGTCACCCTGTCCTGGCCGGGCGTCGCGGCCGCTGAAGCGTATCAGCTGTACTGGAATACCACCGGCGGCGTGACCAAGAGCGACAACAAAAAGGAATATGTCGCGTCGGGGTTTAATCATACCGGCCTTTTGCGTGGGGCCACGTATTACTACCGGCTCAGTGGGCTGAATCGCGCGGGCGAAAGTGAATTGTCGCCGGAAGTCAGCTTGACCTTTCCGCCCGCCGCGCCCGTGCCGCAGGTGCGTAACGACCGTGATCGCACGTTGCTCGACTGGCCTGTGGTCAGAGGGGCCACGAGTTATCATGTGTATTGGGAGCAGCGCACCGGCGTTACCAATACGTCGCGCAAGCTGGCCGACGTCACAGCGCCGTTTGCGCCCGGCGACCTGCAACCGGGTGAAACTTATTACTACCGGGTGGCGGCGGTAAATTCTGCCGGTGAGACCTTGTCGGACGAGATCACAGCGGTATTACGGCCAGCGGCACCCGTGATCACGCAATTCGACAAAGCGCTGCGCCAAGCTACTTTGCAGTGGGTGCCGGTCACCGGGGCGCAATCTTATACGTTGTACTGGAATACACGGGGCGGCGTCGGCGTAACCGACAATAAAGTTACCGGCGTGACATTTCCGTGGACGCACGCCGCGCTGAACAATGGCGTGACTTATCATTATCGGTTGGCGGCGCAAAATAGCGGTGGCGAAAGCCCCTTGTCGCCGGAAGTTCATGTTGTCATGCCGCCGGATGTACCCGTAGTGGGCGCTGCACAAGGCGGCGATAAACGCGTGACGTTGCGCTGGAAGGCAGTGCCGTCGAGCACTCTTTACACCGTGTACTGGAACACCCAGGGCGAAGTGAGCGCGCGCGATGAAAAAGTCACGACCAAAGACCTTCAGTGGATGCATGAAGCCTTACGCAACGGCGGAAAATTTTATTATCGCGTTTCGGCAAGCAACGACGGTGGTGAAAGCGATCTGGCACCACAGGTCGCGGTAACGCTGGCGCCCGATGCACCGCGTGCCGAAGTTGCGGCCACCGGTGAGCGCCAGGTCACCCTGAGCTGGAACTTGACCGAAGGCGCTGCCGCCTATCACGTGTACTGGAATACCAGCGGCAAGGTATCGACGCACGATAAAAAGCTGGCGGGTGTGACGCCGCCGTTCGTGCATGAACAATTGCGCAAGGGCGAAACGTATTTTTATCTGCTGACCGCCGCTAACGAAGGCGGCGAAACCACAGCGGCGCCAGTGCAGGTGACCTTGCTCCCCGACGTTCCCGGCATACCGACGGTACTGAACAGCAACAAACAGATTACGTTGAGTTGGTTGGCGGTGAACGGCGCGGTTGCATATCGTGTTTACTGGAATGCCAAGGGTCAGGTCGCGGCCACGGATGCGTATTTTGAAATCAGTGCTTCCAGTTTTGTGCACGTCGGCGCGGTGAATGGCAGCGCGTATTTTTACCGTATCGCGGCACGCAACGCCGGGGGCGAGAGTCCGTTGTCGACAGAAACAAAAGTCACGCTGGCGCCGGATGCGCCCGTGACCGTACCCCCGGTGAGCGGCGACAAGCAGGTTACGCTGGCGTGGGAGCACGTGCCCGGTGCAGCCACGTATAACATTTACTGGAACACGTCCGGCACCGTGATCAGCAAAGACCGGAAAATCTCGGTGGCGGCGTCACCCTACGTGCATCAGAATCTTGCCAACGGGTTAACCTACCAATATCAAATTACCGCAGCGAACGCAGGCGGCGAAACCGCTGCGGCGCCATTGCGCGTCACGCTCATTCCAGATGTGCCAACTCCAGGCACCGTACGCGCCGCCAACCAGCAGGCAACCGTGCAATGGAACCCGGTGCCGGGCGCCACCACGTATACCGTGTACTGGAATGCCGTCGGCAACGTGAGCGAGCGTGACGCGCGCCTTGATGCACTCAAAGCGCCGGTGTCGCACGCGGGCCTGGTGAATGGCGGAAGTTATTACTACCGGATCAGTGCGCGCAATCAAGCCGGCGCCAGTCCGTTGTCACAGGAATTCAGCCTCACGCTCGCGCCGGATGCGCCGGTACTGCAAGCCGCCCAAGGCGGTGATCGCGTCGCCAATTTGCGTTGGACGCCGATGCCCGGTGCGACCGGGTATCGGGTGTATTGGAATACCACCGGAACCGTCACCGGCAAAGACGCGCAACTGGCCAGTACGGAGGCAGCGCTGACCCATACCGGGTTGGTGCGTGGCATGACCTATTATTATCGCATCGCGGCGCTCAATGGCGGCGGTGAGACCTTGGCGCAGCAATTTTCTGTAACGCTCGCGCCGGACGCAACCACGATTGCAAATCTCAAGGGGGCCGACAAGCAGGTCACCCTGGCATGGAAAACCGTGAGCGGTGCAACGCAATACCACGTTTACTGGAACACCATCGGTAACGTCAGCATAAAAGATGCCTTACTGAAGACCAGTGCCGCGTCTTTACTGCATGAAAAAATCAACAACGGCGTGCAGTATTTTTATCGCATCGCAGCGAGCAATGCCGGTGGCGACAGCGAGCTGTCGCCGGAAGCTTCTTTGACGCTGGCGCCCGATGCGCCGGTCATCAATGTGACCGCCAGTGAAGACAAGCGCATTACGCTGGGCTGGACAAAAGTACCGGGTGCGACGTCTTACACCATTTACTGGAAACCCGCAGCGGGTACGGACACGACATTTAGCGCCGTGCCCAACGCCGTCGCGCCCTACGTGTTCAACGGGCTGACCAATAATACGAAATACGCTTATAAAGTGACGGCGGTGAATGTCGGTGGCGAAGGCTTTGCTTCCGAGCAGCGGGTGGTTGCACCGCACAATAAGCACTTGTCCGGACTGTTCCCTGATGCCGCCTTGCAACAATGCATCAACGGTGAAGCGGCGATCAACAACTGGGTTTATGCCGACGAAATCACCGGCATCCTGGTATGTAACGAATTAGGCATCAGCAATCTGGCAGGGATGGAATGGCTGGAAAATGTCACTAACCTGTCCCTGCGCAGCAATCACATTGACGATGTAAAACGCTTGAGCGGGCTGACCGGACTGCGCTATCTGGCGCTGGATGCCAATCGCATTACCAACCTCAAACCGTTCGCCGCGCTGACGCAACTGAATTACCTGTCGCTCAGCGGTAACCCGGTGAGCGACGTCGGCCCGCTGGCGGGGCTTGCGGCCATGACCAGTCTGTATCTCAACGACACCAAAGTCAGCGACCTGTCGCCGCTGGCGCGCCTGGCGAACTTGGTGTACCTGTCGGTGTACAACAGCCAAATTGTCGATGTGCGGCCACTTGCAGGGTTGAAGAATCTGTCAAGCCTGTACCTGGGAGGCAATCATATTGTCGATGCCGCGCCCATTGCGACGCTGACCCATCTGACGGAGCTGGATATTTCCGGCAATCCGTTGGGCGGTCAGGGCGTGGGGCACGTGAATGCGCTGGCCGCATTGAAAAATGTGCGCTTGCTGCAAGTGGGCAGCAGCAGCGCACTGTCGTGTGCGGATGCCAGCAGCTTGATCAGCAACCTGCGTTCGCCGCCGGTGGATCTCGACGGAATTGTCACTAATGTTGACCTCGCCGTGCACGGCGAGAATTGCGTTAACCCGTGACGTGCTCCATTTAAAGCAGCGGCACGATCAGCAGCGCGACGATGTTCATAATTTTGATCAGCGGGTTGATGGCCGGACCGGCGGTGTCCTTGTAGGGATCGCCGACCGTGTCGCCAGTGATCGCAGCCTTGTGTGCTTCCGAACCCTTGCCGCCGTGATTGCCGCTTTCGATATACTTCTTGGCGTTGTCCCACGCGCCGCCGCCGGTGGTCATGGAGATGGCGACGAACAAGCCGGTGACGATGGAACCGACCAACAAGCCGCCCAGCGCTTGCGGGCCAAGTAGCAAACCCACCGCCACTGGTGTCAACACCGGCAACAATGCGGGCAGCAGCATTTCCTTGATCGCCGCGCGCGTCAACATATCCACCGCCGTGGAGTAGTCGGGTGCCTGTGCGCCGGTCATGATGCCAGGCATTTCGCGAAACTGGCGCCTGACCTCGACAACCACCGATTGCGCCGCGCGCCCCACCGCTTCCAAAGCCATCGCACCGAAAAAATACGGCACCAGCCCGCCGATGAACAGCCCGATGATGACGTTGGGGTCGGACAGATCGAAGCTCATGGCCCGGTTGAAATGCTGCTCAAGCTCGCGCGTGTAGTCGGCAAACAGCACCAACGCGGCAAGGCCTGCCGAGCCGATGGCGTAGCCTTTGGTGACCGCCTTGGTGGTGTTACCGACGGCGTCCAGCGCATCCGTGGTTTCGCGCACGGCGGGTTCGAGATTGGCCATTTCGGCAATGCCGCCCGCGTTGTCGGTGACCGGGCCGTAGGCGTCGAGCGCAACGATGATGCCGGTCATCGACAGCATTGCGGTGGCGGCAACCGCGATGCCGTACAGCCCTGCGAAGTGAAACGCCACGTAGATGCCCGTGCACACGACCAGCACTGGCGCACCGGTGGAACGCATCGACAAGGCCAGCCCGGCGATGACGTTGGTGGCGTGTCCGGTGACGGAGGCCTCCGCCACAGCGCGCACCGGACGGTATTGCGTCGCGGTGTAGTACTCGGTGATGACAATTAACAGGGCGGTGACGGCCAGCCCGACCAGGGCCGCGCTATAGAGTGCGGAAATGCTGATGTCGGGCACGCCGCCCATGATCCATTTCGTTACCGGATAAAACGCCGCCGCCGACAGCACGCCCGCGCCGATCACGCCGCGATATAACGCGTTCATCACCTTGCGGTCGGTGCCGATCTTGACAAAAAAAGTACCCAGCACGCAGGCCAGCACCGACACGCCGCCCAGCACCAACGGATACAGGGCGGTCTCCGCCGCATGTTGCGGGAACATCGACACGCCCAAAATCATCGCCGCGATGATGGTCACGGCGTAAGTCTCGAACAGGTCCGCCGCCATGCCCGCGCAGTCGCCGACATTGTCACCGACGTTGTCGGCAATCACCGCCGGGTTGCGCGGGTCGTCTTCCGGAATCCCGGCCTCGACTTTTCCGACCAGGTCGGCGCCCACGTCCGCACCCTTGGTGAAAATACCGCCGCCCAGCCGCGCGAAGATGGAAATCAGCGAACCGCCGAAGGCAAATCCAACCAAAGGCGCCAGATCAGGAGTGGGTGCGGCGGGGTTGAGCGCAGACAGCAGCGCGTAAAATCCCGCCACACCCAGCAAACCCAAACCGACCACCAGCATGCCGGTGATGGCGCCGGAGCGAAACGCTACCCGCAGCCCGGCATCCAGCCCGCCGCGCGACGCTTCAGCGGTGCGCACATTGGCGCGCACCGACACCGTCATGCCGATGTAACCCGCCGCGCCCGACAGCACCGCGCCCAGTGCAAAGCCCGCAGCGGTGAGCCCGCCGAGTGCGAAAAAAATCACGATGGACAGCACGACGCCGACGCTGCCGATGGTGATGTATTGCCGACGCAGATAGGCGGATGCACCCTCCTGAATAGCCCGCGCGATGTGCTGCATGCGTTCGTTGCCGCCGGGTAACGACATCACGTGGTAAGTGGAGACCATGCCGTAAAGCAGGGCGACGACGGAACAGAGTAGAGCGAACACGAGTCCAGCGGACATGAAGATTCTCCTGGGTGATATGCAATCAATGAAAGGTCCCGAAACTGTAATCCAAGTCTGGTGCGGTCTGGCGTTGATATCTATTGGTGTTTTCCTATGCCCGAATTGGCGGGTTTGATTGGCCTGATAAATTATTACCCGCAGTTTAAAGCAATCGGTAAAATCCGTTTTCTGAATTTTGGCTGTGGACGAGTGCGGGCAATGCCTCAATACGTGGTGACGGCGTTTTACAAGTTTGTGCGGCTGCCTGATTACGCGGCGCTGCGTGTGCCGCTGCTTGACACGTGTCTGGCGCAGGGCGTCATCGGCAGTATTTTACTGGCGCAGGAAGGCATCAACGCCACCATCGCCGGTTCGCGCGCGGGCGTGGATGCGGTGCTGGCGTTGCTACGCACCGACCCGCGTCTGGCGGATTTACAAGGCAAGGAATCGACGGCGCGCGAACCGCCGTTTGGGCGCATGAAAGTGCGCCTGAAAAAAGAAATTGTCACGCTGGGCGTAAACGGTGTCGATCCCGCGCGTGCGGTGGGTGAGTATGTTCCCGCGTCACAGTGGAACAGCGTGCTGCGCGACAACGACGTGCTGGTGCTCGATACCCGCAACGGCTACGAAACCATGCTGGGAGGATTTGACCGCGCCGTCGATCCAGGGATCGCGACGTTCCGTCAATTCCCGGACTACGTGCGCCGCAAACTCGACCCCGCCACGCACACCAAAGTGGCGATGTACTGCACCGGCGGCATTCGCTGCGAAAAAGCCAGCGCCTTCATGCTTGATCTGGGCTTCAAGGACGTCTATCACCTGCAAGGCGGGATTTTGCAATACCTGGAGCAGGTGCCAGCGCGCGACAGTTTATGGCGCGGCCGTTGTTTTGAGTTTGACGAGCGAGTGGCGCTGGCGCAGGAGTTAGCGGAGGCGCCGGTCGCCATCAAATGAGCGGTAGAGAATTTTTGCACCGAGCGTGATATCAAGATGTGGCTTTGCGCTTTTTATGCAAACGGTAAGCGAGCGCCATTGAAATACAATGGCTCAGCTCTGTGACCGGAACAGCGTCGGCTGCACTGAAGATGATGCTGCGATTCCCTGCAAACTCGAACTTGCCCCGATACATTTCCTTGAACGTATCCACCAGCGTCGTCTGGCAGTGAAAATACATCGCGTACTTTCCCGTGTGAGATTTTATCTGGTCAATTCTGATCAGGCTGCCGCTTTTGGATTCAGTCGTGAGATAGCTCGGCTGCCCCCATTTCAGCGTTTCCTCCAACTCGCCCACCCCGTCGGTTTGTGACGCCACATCGAAGATGAGCTGGCGGAGAAACAGCAGCTGCGTTTTTACTTGTTTTGGGTAGGC
>JANOOV010000150.1:0-1775 GCA_031421535.1 Gammaproteobacteria bacterium | reverse complement strand
CAAATGGATGTTGTACACCAGGTTGTTGGCCCAGGTGCCGCGTGTGTGCTGATTGAAACCCATGGTCCAGAACGAAACCACTTTGGTTTTCGGATCGGCGTACAACTCGGCCAGCGCTTGCAAGTCCGCCTTCGCCACGCCGGAAATTTCGTGCACCTTGTCCAGCGTGTAGTCGGCAACGAACTTGGCGTAATCCGCGAACGACATCGGTTGCGAGCCGTTGGGATCGTGCGCGTTTTTCGCAGCGAGTTCTTTCGGATGCGTGGGCCGCAAGCCGTAACCGATGTCGGTGTTACCGCGCCGCAGGTTGACGTGATTCTTCACAAAGTCCTGGTTGACGCGCCCGGTCTGAATGATGTAGTTGGCGATGTAGTTGAGCATCGCGAGATCGGTTTGCGGTTTGAAAATCATACCGATATCGGCAAGTTCGTAGCAGCGATGCGTGTAGGTTGACAACACCGCGACCTTTACGTTGGGCACGGACAAGCGGCGCTCGGTGATGCGCGTCCACAGAATCGGATGCATCTCCGCCATGTTCGAACCCCACAGCACAAACGCGTCGGCGTGCTCGATGTCGTCGTAACAACCCATCGGTTCGTCGATGCCGAAGGTACGCATAAATCCCGCGACGGCGGAGGCCATGCAATGGCGCGCATTGGGATCGAGATGATTGGAGCGCAACCCGGCTTTCATGAATTTCACCGCCGCGTAGCCTTCGTAAATTGTCCATTGCCCGGAACCGAACATGCCGATGGAACCTGGCCCCTTGGCTTTGAGCGCGGCCTTGTACTTTTGCGCCATCACGTCAAACGCTTCGTTCCACGACACCGGCGCGAACTCGCCGCTCTTGTCGTACTTGCCGTCTTTCTTGCGCAACAGCGGCGTGGTCAGGCGATCTGCGCCGTACATGATTTTCGGCAGCGCGTAACCTTTCACACAATTGAGACCGCGATTCACCGGCGATTCGGGATCCGCCTGCGTCGCCACCACCCGGCCATCCTGCGTGCCCACCAGCACCGAGCAACCGACACCGCAAAAGCGGCACGGTGCTTTGTCCCAGCGGATGTCGTCGGGCTTGACAAGCGCAGTCACGGGAACCGGAAGCGCGGTCGCGGCAACGGTTGCTGCGCCGGTCTTGATAAATGCGCGGCGGGTAAGTTTCATGCGCAGCCTCGGGAATAATTGCGGAAATTAACTATCTCTGTGACTGACTTAAAACCTGCTGCTCCACAGCTCCGCTGCCGCAGCGTTACTTCTTCGACGCGGGGTTCGTGCTGGCGGCATTTTCCTCACTGCTGCGATTCGCACCGCGCAGTTTTTCGGTATGCCGACCCAGTACGTGCGCAAACAACGCCTGACGATCCGCAACCGAAAGCGTGGGAAATTTAATGCCGACCCGGAATGGATGATCAACATCTTTGCCCTCGCGTTGGCAGTGCGTAACTTCGCCGTAAGCGGTTATGACCAGATTCGACACAATCACCACCAAGCGCACTTCCACCGGCGTATTGGGCAGCAATTCGGTGCCGACATGGAACGACACGCCGCCGGCACTGAGGTTGACTTTTTTATTCGGCTTGACGGCCTTGAACGGTTCACCGGTTTTCGACACCGCCTTGGCCAGCACATCAACCTTTTTGTTGATGGCCTCCAGACAACGCGCCACGGTAGGGTTGGTTTGTCTGATGCTTTCAATCAGCGGATGAATGCGCGCGTTGACCGCAGTAAGCTCCGTCAGCACATCGGCGGCGCGCGCATCTTTGCGCGCTACCGGC
>JANOOV010000149.1:0-3736 GCA_031421535.1 Gammaproteobacteria bacterium | reverse complement strand
GCGTTAAAATCGAAATTAAAATACTCACATACTGCGTGTATGCTCCGTTTTTAATTTCGATTTTGCCTTGCACTGCATCCCTCCAGAAAGATCATGAACAGGCTCTAAGCAACTGTCATATAGAGAACAGATTATTTAGCGGACGGAATCTAGTATTTCGACGTGGCGATCATGGTGGTCGCCGGACATCGAGGTTCCTGGTGTCGTCACCAACACAACATCTCAAGGAAATAAACCATGAACAGCATCGCATCCCAAATCACCAAGACGGCGGCGGTCGCCCTCTGTCTGGCGGCAGCCTTGTCTTCCGGACCCGCATCGGCCGGCGACGACAAGAAATCGACCTTCAAAAGCGTGTCGGCACATAGCGGTCAAGCGCCTTCCAATACACCCACGTCTGACCTGCCATGGGTCGAAACGCCCATCGGTCCGATGGCCTCACCCGTGAGCGGGGACTTCACCAAAGGGGCACACATCACCTACCTCAAATTCCCGCCGGGAGCGAAGACCCCTTTGCATACCCATTCGGCAGACTACGTGGGGATTGTCCTCTCCGGCAATACGCGGCATGTGGTGAAAGGCATTCCCGAAACGGAGAGGATATTGCCTCCGGGCTCTCACTGGTTCATGCCCGCGAATGTGGAGCATGTCAGCGAATGTGTCCCGGGCGCGGAGTGCGTGATGGCGCTAATACAGGGCGAGAAGTTCGACTTCTTGGAAGTAGCCAAGAAAAAATAGCTTTATCCGATGGGGCGGGAGGTCGATCCTTCCTTCCGCCCTAATTCGGCCCGCAGGGTTCCGACGTCCGCGATCTGGAGCGTGCGTGAGTTGGCCATTGCGATGAAAGCTCGTTAACCCGTTGAATTCGAAATCCACCGGCGCTTCGATGAAGGTTTTGTGAATCAGATTTTGTCGAGGCACACCCGGAACGACACATCGGCTTCGGTCACGGCGCTGCGTCCGGTGTAGATGAAAATTGTCAGCCATAGTGCTTGCAGGATGAGCAGCACGGCGGGGTGCCAAAGCGCGCTCAACCCGAGGTACAAATCCGGGTGCGGGGAAGCGGCGTCGACGAACCATACGCTCAGCATCACGGCATATCCGGAAACAGCAAGTGCCATGATTTGATAAGCAGACAAAGTACCGCCGCCGCGATGGTCGGCGCGCAGGGTTTCCGAAAACGCGCGCCACAGTTGTGTGATGAGCATGGTGGTCACGAAACTGGCGGCATAGTGGCCTGCTAAAAATAGCGCCAAGCCGAGCAAGCCGCAGAGCACATACAGCACTGCGGTGATGCCCTGCACCGGCACGACCTTGGCGCCGTCGAGACCGGCGGCGTAGGCGATTTTTTTGGTTTCACCGTGAAAAATGAAATGCCAACGGGCGAAAAGTTTCTGTACGCGCGGAGGGGTTTGTTCCAAGGCTTTGCCATAGCAGCAACCGAAACTGATGCAAGCGAGGCGGCCCAAGGCCTCGCCAAAAGCATAGGCCACGACGATCGCGGCCATGGCCGGCAGGTAGTCGATGCTGAAGCCCAGATGCTGGCCGAGGGTGACGTTGGTTAACCACACGAACGGCGGAAAGACCACGACACCAACGAAAAACGCACCCGCCATGGAAAAGGTATGCAGTTTCTTTTCGACCACCCGTGCCACCCAGCGCGAGGCGGGCACGCACACCGCCAGCGTCAACGCGGCCACCGTCAGCGTGGCCGCCATAGGTAGATTCAGCGCAGCGAATAAAATGAAAAGCACCGCCACCGACAACAGATGGGCGGTCGCTGAAAACACACCGTAGTAGGTTAAATTGAGGCCGCGCCAGCGTCCGCTTTCTTTGATCATCGGGATCGTTGCGACGATCTGCCAGCGTTCTTCCGGCAAGGTGCGAAAGCCCCAACTCAATAACGCGAACAGAACTACGCCAAGCGCGGCGACAAACACGGCTTCAAGCATGACAATTCCTCCGGGTGAGTAGACTTACGTTGGCTACGTCGTTATTCACGGCGTGGCCGATGGATGAACGTACCCGCACCTCTGTCTCCACCAGGGGCACGCAAAAGCCGGTAGAAAAACGACTGGTGGCATCGCTGCAGCTGAGGTTGCGCACCAGATCGGCATCGAACGCGATGCGCCCGGATTGAAACAGCAACACGTCGGTGCTCGATCCGGGGCGGTACAAACTTTTGGGCGCGCCCCGCCACAGGAAGTCGCCCACTACCAGCGGGCGCGGCATAAGGTATTGAGCCGGACTGTAGGCTTGCACCACTTCGCCGATCATCAGTGCGACCACTTCGATCATCGCCACCAAGCCCACCTGAGTGCCGTCGGGGACGTCGGTGTCGATCACGGTCACGGTGCGTTTGTTCTTGGAGTAGGGAGTCGCCAGCAACACGACCGCGCCCGGATTGCAGGAATGGTAATGTCCGGGAATCTCGTAGAAGTCGCGCACCACGCCCGCGACCGGCGTGTGATTGTAGTGGTACTTGTCCGGGGTTAGGCGAAACACGGCGAAGTCACCTTTGCTGAAGGCCTGCAGCCAGTCGGTTTTGTCGTGGCCCAACAATTCTTCGTAACTGAAAAATTTTTCCTTGATGAAGAGCGCCGAGTGTTGACTCAATGAGCCCAGCAGGACTTTGGCATCGGCGGGTGAGACCACCACGCGTGGGTCGGCGGGCATCGGGCGGCAGTCCCAATAGCGGATTTTGCGTTCGAAGATTTTGCGCGGCGAATCAAAATACTCCGGTTCTGCCACGCACTCGCCCATGTCAACACCCAGCTCACGCATAAATTTTTTCTGGCCTGACAGTTTTGCACCGAGCTTCAGGTCGTAGTTCATAAAGCTTAAGAATTCCGACGCGCGTCGGCCGGTGAGCGCGCGAAACAACGCGGGCGCATTTTCGCGCGCCGTGGAGTAAAGCATCTTGATCAGGCGATCCGCATACAGCGTTTCGTCCCGCACTTCACCCGTGGGGCGATCCACATACTGGTGTTGCATGGCGGTTTTGGTCCGGTGAGTTTTTGGTGTTGGCTTGAGCGCGTTGCGTATCGCAGTCGATGCTGATGAGCAACAGGTTGATGAGTTTGTGCAATTCCCGCTGCGGCAAGGTCGAGCGCAGCACGCCCGATTCGACATTGCGTAAAAATTCGGACGGCGCCGGATGCGTCAAGCTATGGCGCAGGGCTTGACGTTGTGCCGGGTCTAAATCGGCGGAAGTTTCCATGGCGCGCACATCATTCGCAAATTCATCCAGCGCTTCGCGCAAAAACCGTTGGTGCAGCGTGCCGCGATAGTAGCTTTCCGCCGCGCTGCTGAACTCGGTGGAACTGAGTTGCCGGGGCGAGCGCGCCCCGGCTTCCGCAAGGATGGCGCGGGTCAAGCGTCCCGCCGTGCTGGTCTGCGGTTGGGTAATGCGCAGCAACGCATCGTCCAGGGTCGCTTGGGCGTTGTGCGCGGCGATCAACGCAGGCGCGTCGGCCTGTATCTTCTTCAACAGCGCCTGACGGTAATCGAGCGTGTCCACTTTCAGATAGCCGCGATGACGATGGCTGGGGCGGGTCTTGTGCGTGTATTGCAGCACGTCGCGCAAGAACGCATTGCCGGTGTCGCGCTGCACATAGAAATTCGGCAGTCCCACCGCCATGGCAAACACAATGTGGCGCCGCTCGCTTTCCACCGCGCGCGTGTCGGGGATGTGTGCGTGCCGCACGTTGCCGCTGAATATATAGTGATAGCCAAG
>JANOOV010000148.1:0-2043 GCA_031421535.1 Gammaproteobacteria bacterium | reverse complement strand
CTGATGTGGCACACGGGTTCGTGCTCATGCACCGGGCGCATGCCGCCGAGGGTGTAACTCCACCAGCGCCCGTCGCGTTGTTCCCAGTAGAGCGGCGCGTGCCACTGGCGCTCGCGCGCGGTGTTCCAGCCATCGGAGAGCCAGAATTCCGCACGGCGGTATCCGTCCGCGTGCATGAATTCAAGGTATTCACCGTTGGTGACCAGACGCGATGCGATGGTGTGTGGAGTGAGCAGCACGCGGTGGCGCGGCGTTTCGTTGTCGAAGGCGAAGGTGTCAGCGCCGTGGCCGATAGCGTGTTCGCCGCCAGCTTGTGCGAGCCAGGTGAGCGCTGCGCCGGTCGCTGCGGCAGACGCAGGCAGGTCATCGCGATAGGCGGGTTTGAGTGGATTGATGGCGAGGTTGTATTTGATGTCGGTGAGGAAGAGTTCTTGATGCTGTTCTTCGTGGTTGCAGCCGAGTGCTACGCGCGTTTCGATGGCGGAGCGGTTGGCGTCGTCTGCCGTGGCGAGCAGCGCAGCCATGGCGTTGTCGACGTGCGCACGGTAGCGGATGACTTCATCGGTCGTGGGTCGTGACAACAAGCCGCGCTGCGCGCGCGGAAACTGCAAACCGACATCGTTGTAATAAGAGTTGAACAGCACAGCGAACTGCACATGAAACTCCTGGTAATGCAGCAGGTAAGGTTTGAGCAAAAACGTTTCGAAAAACCACGTGGTGTGCGCCAGATGCCACTTCGCCGGGCTGGTCTCGGGCATCGCTTGCAGGCTGTAGTCATCAAGCGCAAGAGGCCGGGCAAGCGCTTCGCTTTGGCGACGCACCGTGGCGTAACGCTCAACCGCAGTGCTGCCTGTCAATACCTGGCCGAGTGTGGTGTGTTGGTCCTGTATTGCACCGCCGATGTGAGTCATGTCGCCGTTCCATCGTAGAAAAAATTTAAGCAGCCTGTGCGCACCATGTATTGCGTCGCCCTCGCGGGCCTTGTCAATAAATTTGACGTAGGAACTCTAACCGATCCGGCAACAACATTAAAAGCCATAACGCAGTTCCGCAAACCCGCCCCGATTCGATTTGAGGTTACCGAACTGCGTCTGCGCCGCGCCGCGATAAATTTCGGCACCGAGAGTTCCTTTCCAGTGGTCGCTGAAGGCGTACGTCAGCAGCGGACGGATAAAATTGTCATGCCGTGTCACATTCACGACGGCAGAGATCTCGGCTTCCAATGTATCGTTGAACCATTTATTGCCGACGCGGAAACTGATTCCGTTGCTGACCCGGTCTAGTTGTCCGCCGACAATCGCGTTTTGAATCGCAACGGTGCGCTCTGTGGAATCGGCGAGGTGTTGCGGGTTGTGATAGTTCCGCACGCGGCGCTGAAAGAACTGCACATTGATGTTCAGGTTTTCGAAGAAGGTTCGATCTACTCCGGCAATCCAGAACAGATACGGATTCTTGGCACCGGGTTCCGTGCCCGCATCGTCCGCCGTATCGACATAGGCGAGCTCGCCGCGAAAACCAAACCGGCCGTAATTACGCGCAAAATCTGCGCCGAGCACGCTGATGCGGTCGTAGTGAAATTTCAGGCCCGATCCCATCGCACTGCTGCCGATGACCCGCGCGTCCGGAAACAGGTTGAAGCCACGGAAGTAGCTGACCGACCAATCGGCATCACCGCCCACTTTATTGAGCTTGAGGCCAAACTCGTTGTTGGACAGGGTGCGCGCCGGGCGGGTCTTGACGCTGCCGACGGGCAGCATCACCCTGGACGGTTCGAAGAGCGGTGTCGTGAACACGGTGAGCGTGTGTTCCGGCGACAGATATGTGTCGAGCTTGAGCGCTATGATGCCGAAGCGCTGGTCGTCGTCGAACGGCAACAGCACGACGTAATCGCGCGGCGTAAGGTTGTCGGTGGGATTGATGCCGTCGGCGCGTCCCCAGGAGACGATCTGTTTGCCGATGCGTAAATCGGCTTTTTCAAAATGTGCTGTTACATAGCCTTCGAGCAAGCGGCCTTGGGTTTCGCCGCTGTTGCCAGTAGAGGGA
>JANOOV010000147.1:0-6192 GCA_031421535.1 Gammaproteobacteria bacterium | reverse complement strand
CGGATCGGTGGAGATGTCGCGCACGAACGACTGGTCGATTTTCAGGCTATTAAGCGGGAAGCGCTTCAAATAACTTAACGACGAATAGCCGGTGCCGAAGTCGTCCATCGCCAGTTGCACATTCAAATCGTGCAGACGGTTGAGCGTAATGACCGCCGACTGAATGTTGTCGAGCAAAAAATTTTCGGTGATTTCCAGTTCCAGCAAATGTGGGCTCAAGCCGGACTCGTGCAGCGCGCGCGCGACGCTTTCGACCAGATTGTCCTGGCGGAACTGCCGCCCCGACAAATTGACCGCCACGCGCACCGGTGGCAAACCGCTGCGCTGCCACTGTGCCGCCTGCGCGCACACGTGGTGCAACACCCACTCGCCGATAATCACGATCAACCCGTTGTCTTCCGCCAGCGGCAGAAACTGGTTGGGATAAAGCAAGCCGAGATCCGGATGACGCCAGCGCAACAACGCCTCGAAGCCGGTGAGCTCGCGGCTGTGCACGTCAATTTGCGGCTGGTAATACACCTCGAATTCGTGGCGCTCCAACGCATGGCGCATGCTGCTTTCCATGATCAGCTGCTCGACCGCCTTGGCGTTCATGTCGGCGGTGTAGAAGCGATAGCCGTTGCGGCCTTGCTCCTTGGCGCGGTACATCGCGGTGTCGGCGTTTTTCAGCAAGTCGTCGCTGTTGTCGCCGTCCAGCGGATAAATCGTGATGCCTATGCTGGCGGTCACGAACACCTCGTGACCGTCGAGATAAAACGGCTGACCCATGACTTCCAGGATTTTGCGCGCCACGATGGTGGCGTCTTCGTTGTAGGTAATGCCTTCGAGAATCACCGTGAACTCATCACCGCCCAGACGTGCCACAGTGTCTTCTTCGCGTGCGGTTTTCTGCAAGCGTTCGGCCACCGATTTGAGCAGCTCGTCGCCTGCGTAATGGCCCAGACTGTCGTTGATGGTTTTAAAGCGGTCCAGATCGAGGAACAACAAGGCGACCAGCTTTTTGCTGCGATGCGCCTTGGCCAGCGCATGCGCGAGCCGGTCGTGAAACAGCGCGCGATTTGGCAAAGTGGTCAGGGTGTCGAAATTGGCCAGTTGCATCAGGCGGGCTTCGGCACGCTTGCGCTCGGTGATATCCGCCGCGACGCCGATCAGGCCCACCACCTCGCCGTGCTCGTCCAGCAGCCGTGAGTAAGCGCACTCGAAAACGATGCCGTTGATCTCAAGCGTGGGGTGCAGGTCTTCGCCGTCCAGCAACCGTGAAAAATCGTCCTGAAAGTGCGGCGTATGCTCGAACAATTCGAACACCGACAAACCGACCAGCCCGCCCGGCGCGATGTCCACCGGTTTTAAACCCTGGCCTTCCGAAAAAATAAACACACCGTTCGCATCCACGGCGAACAGCACTACCGGCGCATTGGTCACGATCCAGCGCAGACGTTGCTCTTTGCTGCGCACCAATTCTTCGGACGTAATGCGTAGCGCGAGCTGTTGCTGCAAATGCTTGTTGATCTGCAGTAGGTTGTTCAGATAGCCGGGCAGTGACTCTGCGAGCGCGGCAGAGTCGGGCAAAACGTCGGGAAAATCGTCACGCGAGGCGTCGAGTTGCACGAGGTATGACTCTGGTGGCGGAATCGGAAGAGTAGGCACAATACGCCAGATTTTCAGGGTTGGGAAGGCGCGGTCTAATTGCCAATGAGACTCTCAGGCTGAGTGGGTTTGCGCGTAAATGATAAAGCAGTGCACAGCGTCATTGCTTCACCGCCAACACGCCATCGCCATTCAACTCCGCGACAAACCCGGCGCGCCGCAAACGTTTCGCCACTTCGTTCGGCACATCGCGGCCGCTGGTGAGTTTGTTGGGTGTGCCGGTGTAGTGAAACAGTTTCCCTTTGCGCCTGAGCACGCGCGCAAGGTGGTCGTAAAAGGTTTGCGAGTAAAGTTCACCGGCGATTCCGAAGCGCGGCGGGTCATGCAAAATTGCGTCGATGGATTCGCTGGCAAGTGTAACGACCTGCTCCGCAATGTCGCCTTGCGTTAATGTCAAGCCACTGCCGATCTCAGGTGACCAGGGGTTGAGGCCGCGCAGCCAGATCACGTCGGGATTTTTCTCGTAAGAAAGCACCCGCGTGGCCTGGCCCTGCAAACACCACGCGGCGAAATAGCCAAGACCGCCGCAGGTATCCAAAATCACCTTGTCACGCGGTTGAATCAAACCGACTTTGCGTTGCGCATCCGCGTACGGCGAGACCTGCGCTGTGGGCAACATTTTGATGCCGTCGATTTCGAACGTCGGCGGCCCCCAGTCCGTCGGCACCAGCTTGATCAGTGAGGTCGTAAAACGCGCCACGGGTTCGAAGGTGTTACCCACCCAGTGATAGATCGTCCGGTCTTTACAGATTTCCAGAAAGGGGAAGTGTTGGCCTTGCCAGCGCCATCCATCAGCGCCAACCTCGACTGTCGTGGTCGAACGACTCAGGTCAAGTGAGCACTCGACCGTGGGTACACCAGCGCGTGCTGAAGTGCGTAATGTTTCGTGGATTTTTTGGGTTAACAGCGGGCCCATCGTTCAGTTGACAGACCACATCCAGAATCAAACTTCGGTTGCGCGCCACAGGTACCAAGCCGCGATGGATCGGTAAGGTATCCAACGCTGACCGATGAGCGCAAGTTCTTTCGGTGCGATCATCGTGTCCAGTTGCTTGGCCTTGGTGTACCCGGCGCGCACACCGTAGTCGTCGATCGGCAGAACGTCCAGCCGACCCAGCGAGAACATCAGCATCATTTCCACCGACCAGCGACCCACGCCTTTGGCTTGAGTGAAGGTCGCGATGAGATCTTCGTCTTCCCGGCGCATCAAGCCTCGGCGATGCGTGGGGATCACGCCTTGCTGCGCTTTGGTGGCGACGTCGCGGATGTAACTCAGTTTCTGCCGCGACAATCCGGCCGACCTTAGTTGTTCGTCGGTTTTGGTCAATACCAGCCCCGGCGTGGGAAACCGCGCGCCGGGGAACAGGTCGATGAAGCGCCCCATGATGGTCGCCGCCGCCTTGCCGTTGAGTTGCTGGTACATGATGGCACGCACCAGCGCCTCGTAGGGCGAGCGCCGCCAGTCCGGGGAGAGCCGACACGGCCCGTGGGTGCGGATCAGTTTTCGCAACAAGGGATCGGCGCGCGCAAGAAAGGATTCTCCCTCGCGCAGCGTGGTTTCGTATGCAACTTTTGTCATAGGCCCGGTCGGAAAAATAAAGTGTTGAGTAGTGGCGCTACTCTGCTAACTACGAGTTCTGTTCGAAAGTACCATCAAGATGCAAGTAGTAGGTGTCCACTTCCAGATGCGGGAACAGGCGCCGGATCTTGTCTTCGGCTTTGTCCAGTTCCGCCTCGTGATGTTCTTCCGTGCCGCCCGGGCCGTACATGCCGCAATCCTCGTGGTTGATGAGCATGACGGTCTTGATGCCATGCAATCGCGCGGCAATATCCACCTGACGAATCACGTCGTAAACATCGAACACACCGCCCGCCATCACCGCGCGGTCATAGCTGCCTTTGGGGAGTTTGGCTTCCAACCATTGATTGATATAAGACTGAAGGCGGTAGTCCATGCAGTGAACGACCAGGGCTGCGCAGTGGTGTGACATTAGTGCTCCTTGAAGTTATCGAGTTATCGCGGTTATCGCCCGCGTTTTTTCTTGCTGCCGGTGGTGAGGGTTTTGTAATCGCGCTGCGCAGCCCCCACGTACACCTGGCGTGGGCGGCCGATTTTCTGTTCGGTGTCGTCCATCATTTCCATCCACTGCGAGATCCAGCCGACGGTGCGCGCCATCGCAAAAATCACCGTGAACATGTTCAGCGGAATGCCCAGCGCGCGCAGAATCAGGCCGGAGTAGAAATCCACGTTGGGGTACAGATGGCGCGACACGAAGTAGTCGTCTTTGAGCGCGATTTCTTCCAGACGCAGGGCGATCTCGAACAGCGGCGTGTCGGCGGCGTTGAGTTTATGCAGCAGGTCGTGACAGGCCTTACGGATGATCCTGGCGCGCGGGTCGTAATTTTTGTAGATGCGGTGGCCGAAGCCCATCAGGCGGAAGCTGTCGCTTTTATCTTTGGCGCGCGCGACGAATTTGCCGATGTTGTCGGGCGAACCGATTTCTTCCAGCATGTGAATCACGGCTTCGTTGGCGCCGCCGTGCGCCGGGCCCCACAGCGAAGCGATACCCGCCGCGACGCTGGCGAACGGATTGGCGCGCGAGCTGGACGCCAGCCGCACCGTGGAAGTGCTGGCGTTTTGTTCGTGGTCGGCGTGCAGGATGAGTATCAACTCCAGCGCCTTCGCGCTGACCGGATCGATTGCATATTCTTCCGCCGGTAGCGCGAACATCATGCGCAGATAGTTTTCGACATAGCCCAGCTTGTTGTCGGGGTATACGAACGGCTGGCCTCGGGAATACTTGTAGCTGGCCGCAGCGATGGTCGGCATTTTGGCGATCAAGCGATGTGCGGAAATTTCCCGATGACGCGGATCGTTCACGTCGGTGGAGTCGTGGTAAAACGCTGACAGCGCGCCGACCACGCCGACCATGATCGCCATCGGATGCGCGTCGTGGCGAAAGCCGCTGTAAAAACGCAGCAGGCCTTCGTGCACCATGGTGTGGTGCATGATCATGTGCTGAAAGCTTTCCATTTGCTTGGCATCGGGCAACTCGCCGTACAGCAGCAGATAACACACCTCCACGTAGCTGCTGTGTTGCGCCAATTGTTCGATGGGATAGCCGCGATACAGCAGCACGCCGTTTTCACCGTCGATGTAAGTGATCGCGCTGCGGCAACTGCCGGTGCTCATAAAGCCGGGGTCGTAGGTGAAAATGCCAAGATTGGAGTAAAGCGAGCGGATATCGACACCCGGCGGGCCCAGCGTGCCGTGCATGATCGGCAGTTCAATGTTCTTGCCGGTGCGGTTGTCGATGATGGTGACGGTGTCTTTCGGCATGCATGTGCTCCCGTAGGTTTTCATTCCATTTCCAATGCAAAACGATACGTCGTTACCCCGCCTTGTCGTGCTACACACGGTCTTCGGCAGGGCGCCTAGTCTCGTTTTGAATTGGAAATGGAATCAGCATCCTGATTAGTGTAGTCCCTCATTTTGTTTGGAGCGTGTCTCGGGCGCCGCAGAGGCCCCGACGGCAGTGAATGCGGCGAGGAAAAACGTCAGGAAGGTAATGGACAGGACACGATCAAAGGTGTCGCCGGTAATGCAGAAATGTGCAAATGCGATGATCAGGATGAGCCCCGCAAAACCAGCCGTGCGTTGTTGCGCTGCACCATCGCGCGCCCAGTAAAAAAACACCCGGGCGGGCACGATAAAAAATACCAGCAACGCGATCAGGCCGGGCAGTCCACGGGTCGCCAACGCGGCAAGATACTCACTGTGCGGGTGGCTGAATGTGGCAATAATGATGTCGGCTTGCCCGCTGTCGATGAGCGCCTGTTTGGCGGCGGCATAGCCATCACCCAACCCGACTCCCACCAGCGGGTGGTCGCGAAAAATACGCCAGGCGGCTTTCCACATCTCCAGGCGTGCGCCGACCGAGGTGTCGGCGATGCCATAGGTAAAATAGTTGCGTACCTCGTATGTGGCTTCATCAACACGCGCCTGCACGCCGGTTTGCGGCGCCATGTAAGCGGCGGTGACTACGGCGATTAACGTCGTTGCCGCCGCTGCGTAGTGCCAGCGTCGAACCTGCACATGGCGCCGGTTGTGCCATGCGAACAGCAATGTAAATGCCGGTAGTGCCAGCCAGCCGCCGCGTGAGGCCGACAGAAAGCTGGCCAACAAACCCAGCAGTACGGCCAGGAGCGGCAGCGCAATCAACGCGCGGTGTTGCTGCCAGAAATAACCCAGGCCCGCCAGACTCAGCACGCCCAGCAACAGCGCCATGTTGCCGAAAATAATCGGGTGGATGGTCCCGGCGGCGCGGCTCAGCGGCTCCGACATGACGTACCACCACACTTGATCCATCGCAGCGATTGCCGCAACGCTGACGCCCAGCGCGCAGCCGTACCACAGTGTCTGCGGCGGCAAGCGGATATGTCGCAGCAGATAAAAGATCGGAATCAACAGCAGCAGGCGGCCATAGCGCACGAGCTTTCGCAGGCTGACTTGCGAGGTATCCACCAGCAAATACGACAACATCG
>JANOOV010000146.1:0-2992 GCA_031421535.1 Gammaproteobacteria bacterium | reverse complement strand
CGTCATCGGCGGTGGCCACGCCGGTACTGAAGCTGCGCTTGCCGCCGCGCGCATGGGCAGTCGCACGCTGTTGCTCACGCATAATGTCGAGACCCTCGGGCAGATGTCGTGCAACCCGGCCATCGGCGGCATCGGCAAGGGTCATCTGGTGCGCGAGATCGATGCGCTGGGCGGCTTGATGGCGCGCGCGACGGATCATGCAGGCATTCAGTTCCGCACTCTCAACGCCAGCAAAGGCCCAGCGGTGCGCGCCACCCGCGCGCAGGCGGATCGCGCGTTATACAAGGCGGTGGTGCGTTCCGCGCTCGAGCACCAACCTAACCTCACTATTTTTCAGCAAGCGGTCGAAGACTTAATAGTCGAGAACGGCCACGTCACCGGCGCGGTCACGCAGATGGGTTTGAAGTTCCGCGCGCGCACCGTGGTGTTGACCGTCGGTACGTTTCTCGCGGGGAAGATTCATATCGGCTTGCAGAACCACGAAGGCGGGCGCGCGGGTGATCCGCCCGCCAATGCGCTCGCACGCCGCCTGCGTGAAATGCCGCTGCGCGTTGGCCGTTTGAAAACCGGCACGCCGCCGCGCATCGACGGCAAGACGCTGGACTTTTCCGTGATGCAGGAGCAACCCGGCGATACGCCGACGCCGGTGTTTTCATTTATGGGCAGCGGCGCGGATCACCCGCGCCAGGTGTCGTGCTTCATCACGCACACCAACGCGGGCACGCACGACATCATCCGCGCGGGCTTGGATCGCTCGCCGATGTACACCGGTGTGATCGAAGGCGTCGGGCCGCGTTATTGCCCGTCGGTGGAAGACAAAGTGATGCGCTTCGCCGACAAACAATCGCACCAGATTTTTGTTGAGCCCGAAGGTTTGAGCACCACCGAAATTTATCCCAACGGCATTTCCACCAGCTTGCCGTTCGACGTGCAATTCGCGCTGGTGCGTTCCATCAAGGGGTTTGAGAACGCGCACATCACGCGCCCCGGCTATGCGATCGAATACGATTACTTCGACCCGCGCGATTTGAAAGCGTCGCTGGAAACCAAAACTATTCCCGGCCTGTTTTTCGCCGGTCAAATCAACGGCACCACCGGTTACGAAGAAGCCGCCGCGCAGGGTTTGGTCGCAGGCATGAATGCGGTGCGTTACGTGCGTGAGCAAGATGCGTGGTGCCCGCGCCGCGATGAAGCGTATGTGGGTGTGTTAATTGACGATCTGATTACACGCGGCACCAGCGAACCGTATCGCATGTTCACCAGCCGTGCCGAACATCGCCTATTGCTGCGCGAAGACAACGCCGATCTGCGTTTAACTGCTAAAGGCCGCGAGCTGGGTTTAGTCGACGACACGCAATGGCAAGCGTTCGAAATCAAGCGCGCTTCTGTCGAGCGCGAAACCCAACGCCTACGCGAAACCTGGGTGCGCCCTGCGGTCGTGCCAGAGCAAGACGTTTTGCGCGTGTTGGGCCAGCCGCTGGCGCGTGAATACACACTGATGGATTTACTGCGCCGCCCTGACGTCGACTACGCGCTGCTAATGAGCTTGCCCGATGTCGGCAATGCAGTCGCGGATCCAGCCGTCGCCGAGCAAGTTGAGATCCAGGCGAAATACGCCGGTTACATCGACCGCCAGCAATCCGAGATCGAACGCCAGCGCCGTTATGAAGATTTGCGCCTCCCCGCCGAGCTTGACTATTCAACGGTGCGCGGCTTGTCCGCCGAAGTGCTGCAAAAATTTTCCAAACAACGTCCCGAGACCCTGGGTCAGGCTGCGCGCATCCCAGGCGTTACGCCTGCCGCGATTTCGTTGCTGCTCATACACCTGAAAAAATCATCCGCAGCCGAACGGCTGACGGCCTAATTTGGAGTGCGGCGGCTTGCCGCCGCTTTTGGTGACGGGGCAAGCCCCAGAAAAGCAAAGCGGGAGCAAGCTCCCGCATTCCATACCACGTCTTATAAAAATAATGACCCATGGCGCTACATCCTGAATTTCCAAAATCACCCTACGCCGAACTGCTGCCGGACCAACGCTGGTTCCCGGCAGCGGAGGAATTGCGCAGCACCGCGTATGAAAAGTTACTACCGCCACTGGTTGCCAACATTCGCAACGAGGTTACGGCGTGGCGGGACGCCAGCTACGCAGGTGCTTCCGACACGTCATGCGCGCTGCTGAATTGGTGGTTCGAGACCGAGCACCTGGTCGAGCAGGCCGACGGCACGCTAGCGCCGTTCCGCTATTACTTCGCGCAGCGCGAAGCGGTGGAAACGGTGATCTGGTTGCACGATGTGCGCAAGGTGCGCGACAAGTTCGATCTGCTGCGCTTCGATGCCTCGGGCGCGGTGTCGACAAATATGTTCGACGAGGACTGGCCGCGTTACGTTGTAAAAATGGCCACTGGCGTGGGCAAGACCAAGGTGTTGTCGTTGCTGATCGCGTGGAGTTTTTTCCACAAGCGCTATGAGCCCGAGTCGACGCTCGCGCGTAATTTTTTGCTGATTGCGCCGAACATCATCGTGCTTGACCGGCTGCGTGCAGACTTCGACGGGCTACGCATTTTCTTCAACGATCCGATCCTGCCGGACAACGGCCACCAAGGTCGCAACTGGCGCGAGGATTTCCAGCTCACGCTGCACATTCAGGACGATGTGCGCGTGCAACGCGGCACCGGCAATCTGTTTCTCACCAACATCCATCGCGTCTATCTCGGCGACGTGCGCGAGCCGTCGCTGGACGACGATGACTTGCGCGATTATTTTCTGTCACCCTTTGGCCCCAAGCCGGTCGGCAAGACCACCGACAGCAAGACTGATCTGGGCGAAATCGTGCGCGAGATTGATGAACTGGCCGTGTTCAACGACGAAGCGCATCACATTCACGATCCACGCATGGCTTGGTTCAAGAGCATTCAGGACATTCACCACCGCATGTTGCAGAAGGATCGCCGTCTGGCGTTGCAGGTCGATGTAACCGCCACGCCGCGCCACAACA
>JANOOV010000145.1:0-3276 GCA_031421535.1 Gammaproteobacteria bacterium | reverse complement strand
GAAATCCTGGCCGACGTATATCTGGCGATGACTGGCGGGCAATCCAGCCTGTTGCTCGACACCTCGACAAGCACCGGCAACAGCGCGTCGGTACGCCGCGCAACCTTGCGCACAGATCGCCCGCCGCTGCGCGTCATCACCGCCAACAGCGACGAACTGGCCGCGCACCAAAAATTACTCGGCTCGATTGATAAAGCCAGTAAAGGGCAGGGCGTGTGGCAGTCGCTCGACGATCAGGCAGCGCCGAAAACTACGCGCTGATAGCACCAGGCAGTAGCATTCCGGGGTCAATGTTGTGATTAAACATAAGCGCATTTCATTTTGAAGTCATGTGCGGTGTCTCGGGGGCTGTAGCAAGTGTCACCTACTGGGTGAAGCCCGTTTAAATCGTAAACTTACACACTTACTTATCCCTCACAGTAGCCAACTGCCGTTTCTTAAGTTGAATGGTGAGCAGGAATTGTAATTAGCTCCGACGGCGCCCCAGCCATCATAAACCCGTTCCTTTACTTCTACTTCTTCTTGGCACGCGGCACGTAGGCGGTTGGTAAAACTTCATTTCCAACCTCAAAGTTGTGACGCCGTTTTTATTAAAAAAGGTAAATTTTTCCTATAATTCTATTAGTAATAGAATTAAACGGGAATAATTTACCTTATAATGCTTTGGTGTACGACCCACCCTCAACGCAGGACCTATGGAAGACACAAAAGCAAAGCTAGCTAAGGCGGTTCTCAAAATGCTACGTCCATTGGCGAGAATCCTGCTGCGCTATGAACTATCCCATGGCGAATTTGCTGAGCTCTCAAAACGCTCCTATGTGGATGTTGTATACCGCTATTTTTCCATCCCAAATCGAAAAAAGACTTACTCCCGCGCCGCAGTACTAACGGGGTTACACCGCAAAGACATCGTGCGACTTGCCAACTTGGGTGATGACGAGGTTGTGCAGAGCAAGGGGGCCATCAATCGTGCAACGCGCGTCATTGGCGGTTGGTTAGGCGACCCGGATTTTCTGGATAACGGCCAACCCAAAGCTTTGCCGCTTAAAGGACCCGGCACCAGCTTCGAGTTATTGGTTGCGCGTTACAGCGGCGACATCACGGCGCGCGCCGTGCTGGATGAACTCATCCGCGTCGGTGCTGTGACTAAGCAGGATAAACACACCGTGTGCCTCAATCACCACGGCTACATTCCCGAGAACAGCGAACAGGAAAAGATCGATATTTTTTCCACGCACGTTGCGGATTTGTTAAGCACGGCGGCCCATAACCTGGGCTGCGATAAAAAAGAAACCCGATTTCAGCGCCAAGTGACTTACGTCGATCTGCCGGAAAGCGTCATCACCGATTTCCAGCTCTATAGCCATGAGAAAAACCTGGAGTTGCTGCTTGACTTTAATAAGTGGCTGGCAGTGAAAAAGGAAAGTGTCAAGCCCGCGCCGGGCGAGGCAACCGGGCGGGTCGGGGTGGGCATCTATTTTTTTCGAAATGATAACGAAGGAGAGTGACCGTGGATCACGCAAAGATAAGTAGGGCGCTACTGTTGGCTGCTGTAATCCTGTTGACGACGGCAGGTTGCGGCGGAAGTGATGGAATCGACGGTACCGGATTGATCGAGATCAGCGGCACGGCAGCCATTGGGGCGCCCATCGTTAATGCCACGGTGATAGTCAAGGCGGGCAACGGTGCAAAAAAAACCAGCCAGACCGGCCAGGACGGCAAGTTCAAAATGGAAGTCACCGGTTTGAGCGGTCCGTTTCTGATGAAGATCGTACAGGCGAACGGCAGCGCGTTATTCAGCATTGCGGATGGCGGTGGCACCGCAAACATCCATCCGTTTACCAACTTGATCGTGCGTAACTGGTTCAAGGTACAAGGGCTGGACGTCGAGTCGGAGTTCGACAGCAGCATGGCCGCAGCGCAACTGCCCAGCGTCGCGCAGATCAACGAAATCGAAACAGCGCTTAAGCAAATCATCGCTTTGGTACTGGCACAATACAACCTGCCCGCAGATTTGAATTTAATTTCCTCGGTGTTCGATGCCAACAATCAGGGATTCGATTATTTTCTCGACCACGCGGATGTTGTCATTATCAATAATAGAATCACCATCATTGTTAACGATCCGAAGACCAGCCTGGACGGGGAGATCGTCAAAGACGTGGGATTGGAGACAAATCTTGCCCAGCCCGACCTGACCCCTCCATCCGTGCCGACAGGGTTGCGCGTCATTCCCGCGAGCGGAACCGAAATGCTCGTGGTGTGGAATCCCGCGACGGACAATCTTGCGGTGGCCGGCTACAAGGTTTATCGACAAGGCCAGACATCGGTCACGACCACCCCTTTCCCGGTTCTCAGTGACAGCGGCTTAATCGTGAGTACCGAGTACTGTTATCAAGTAGAAGCCTTGGATGCCGCGAACAATATTTCGGCAAAAACCGCCAGCGTGTGCGCCACGACACTCGGTGCGCCGGACAGCACGGCTCCTGCCGCACCCACCGGTTTACAGGCAACCGCTGCAGGCAGCGGAGCGATCACGCTCGGCTGGACACCGCCGCTTGATGCCGATGTGGTCAGCTACGAGATTTATCGCGGCAGCAAGGGAAATGTCACCACCAAGATCGCGTCGGTTGTCGCGGCCAGCTACTCGAACATCAATTTGGCAAGCACGGCAGAATACTGTTACCAAGTGTTTGCGCTTGATGCCGCGCAGAATAAATCAGCCAGCAGCAACCAGGCTTGCGCTGTTACCGTGCAGGGCAGTCAGCCACTTCCGACGGGCCCGCGCAGTTTGGAATTTTCCGCAAGTGCGTATAGCGCTTCGGAAGCCGACGCAACCCTGCTTGTCACCGTAAATCGAAACGGCGACGTAAGCGAGCCGGTGAGTGTGAGTTACCAAGCCGGCAACGGCACGGCCACGGCCCCCGCGGACTTTGTTGCCGCGAGCGGCACGCTCTCCTGGCCCGCTTTCGACACCGCAGCGAAAACCTTCCTGGTGCAAATCAAGGGCGACACGGTGACCGAAAGCACCGAAACCGTGCTGTTATCGCTGAGCAATCCGTCCGCGAACGCCGCGTTGGGTAGCAATGCCGGCGCAGTGGTAAACATCGCTAACGCCACGTGCAGCGGACTACTTTCCAGTGACGTTACGGTAGATACCACCATTACCGGCGCATGCACGCTTGTGACTCAGGACGTATCGATTGGGGGCGGCGCCACGCTCACGGTTGCACCGGGCACGACCTTGGTATTCCAAAGCGGCGCTGGACTGAACGC
>JANOOV010000144.1:0-2896 GCA_031421535.1 Gammaproteobacteria bacterium | reverse complement strand
CCACAGCCACGTTCCAGCGATGCGGGCGTTTTGATGCCTGTTGCACGCCAGAGTTCGTCTCCAGCACCCATCGCGCACGACGGTTGGAAAGATTTTCCGCACCCGCACTGGGGAACGCGCGAAGTGAATTCAGCACTGTGGAAATATGAACAAGGTGTGCGCGCCGCGTTCGCCAACATCGTCCCGGTGTTGAAGGAAATCTCTGCGCTGCAGCACGCGCGAGACTTTACCCGGCAGGCGCAGACGCTGGTGCAGAACAAACTCGGCTTTATGTTGCCCGAGGCATTATTGCAAAACGCCTGGCTGGGTGAGCTGGACATGCGCCGGTGTTATGCCCACGCCCTGTATGAAACCTTTAAGCGCGTCAGTGCGGCGAGCTTCGCCGACTTCGCGCAAGAACGGGAACACGCCGTGCAGGCGCAACAGTTTTTGCTGGACTGTGGATTTCACAGCGTGGACATCGCGCCGTGCGCCGACGGGCGGCTGCAAGGTCTGGTGAAATATATTCTGCGGCTGCCCAAGGCCGCCGTGCATCGTGCGCCGTACGCGGGCGCCTTGTTCGACATCGAGGAAAGTCTGCGCCGCTGGGTGGAAGTGGAGCACCGGCGTTACCGCGCGGGCCTGCCCAATACCGCCGACCAACCCACCCAGTATTTAAAGATCGCCGTGTATCACTGGAGCGGTTCGAATGATCAGCAGGGTTGCGCCGCGCACGGCAGCGATCAGCACGCTGCGGCGCAAGCCGGGCTCGACCGGTTGACGATGTTCCGCGCGGCGGTGCAGAACAGCTTTTGCTGCGGCGCGTCGGTGGCGACATTGTTGATCGGTGTCAACACCGACAACGACGCACTGCGCATCCACGTGCCCGACGGCCTCGGCGCCATGAGCCTGTACCGTTACGTGGACAACGAACTGCTGTTCCAAAAAGTCGCGCAGACCAAACCGTCGCGCGCGGTGGTGGCGGAAGCGCTGGAACAGGCCATCGTGGCACAGGGTTGGGGTCAAGGTGAGGGACGGCCGAGTGCGGGCATGTTGCGCTGCATCGCCACCCTACTGACGAACAACCTCAAGCAGATTGATTATGTCGCGCAGTATCACGGCGGCCGCTACGCGGATATCGGCCACAGCGAATGGTTGATCAGCGCAGGCAATGGTTTCGCCGATTTGCCGCTGCGCAACCTCGCCTACTACGCGCATCTCGACACCGTCGAAGAAGGCGCGGCGGATTTCGATGTGGGCGTGAAGATTTTCAAGAAATTGAACGTGGCGCACGCACTGCCGGTGCCGGTGGTGATCCACGCGCGCTACAACGCGCAGGTGCCGGGTGCACGCGACCGCGCGCTGGTACGCGCCGAGCGTCTGAAACGGGCGGTGCTCGAACGTTATGCGGAGCTGACGCAGCAAGGGCTGATCTGTGTATTCACGACCTTGCAAGACCAGCAGCACCCAGAAAATACCGAATTTCTGCCCTGGGGCGAGGCCACATGAAAATTTGTCAAGTAGAGACGACGCTGGTTTCGACCAATCGTATCCCGAGTCTGGGTCATCGCTCGCTGCGCGTCGTCAAGGAAAAAGGCGGCGCACGTTCAGTGGCGGTGGACGCGGTCGGTTGCCGGCCCGGCGACTGGGTGATCGTGGTCGGCAGCTCGGCGGCGCGCGAGGCGGCGGGCAGCAAGGAATATCCGTCGGACGCCACCATCGTCGGCATCATCGATTACTGGGGGGAAGATGGAAATCCTCCAAGTCATGAGTGATCTGGTGTGCACGCGGCGGGTGGAAGGTTTGTACAGCACCTCGCTGCGCGTGATGCGCGACGCCAAAGGAAAATTGTCAGTCGCGGTGGACCCGGTTGGGGTGCCGCCCGGCAAATGGGTGTTTGCCCTGGGTGGTTCGGCAGCGCGCTATGCGGCAGGCGACTACCGCGTGCTCACCGACCTCACCATCGGCGGCATCATCGATCACTGGGAAGAGCCGGGCAAGCAGGGTTCGGTAGCAGAGGCAGCGACACAGAAGTAAACGGTTTTAGTTGTTACACCACACTGATGTTTAATTTTACGAGTTCATTTCAACAGGAGAAGACACATGGCAACAGAACGAGTGGGTATTGCATTGGGAATGATCGAAACGCGTGGGCTAGTGCCTGCGATTGAAGCGGCGGATGCCATGACCAAGGCAGCGGAAGTGACGCTGGTGGGTCGGCAGTTCGTCGGCGGCGGCTACGTGACCGTGATGGTACGCGGTGAGACCGGTGCGGTGAACGCGTCGGTGCGTGCCGGTGCGGATGCGTGCGAGCGGGTCGGTGATGGTTTGGTGGCAGCACACATCATCGCGCGCGTGCACAGCGAAGTGGAAAACATTCTGCCCAAACAACCGGGCTGAAGTTCGAGTTACAAGCAGAGTGCTTGATTGACGTTTAATTGATTGATGCGAGGTGTTGAACATGGCGAATATCGGTATTGCGTTGGGAATGATCGAAACGCGTGGGCTGGTGCCTGCGATTGAAGCGGCGGATGCCATGACCAAGGCAGCGGAAGTGACGCTGGTCGGTCGGCAGTTCGTCGGCGGCGGCTACGTGACGGTGCTGGTGCGCGGCGAGACCGGCGCGGTGAACGCCTCGGTGCGTGCCGGTGCGGATGCGTGCGAGCGGGTCGGCGACGGCTTGGTGGCAGCACACATCATCGCGCGCGTGCACAGCGAGGTGGAAAATATTCTGCCTAAAAAGCCGAGCTAAGATGCGGTACCGCAGAGTGCTTGATTGAAGTTTAAATTGCTTAGGTAAGGAGTCTGACATGGCGAATATCGGTATTGCATTGGGAATGATCGAAACGCGCGGGCTGGTGCCCGCGATTGAAGCGGCGGACGCGATGACCAAGGCAGCGGAAGTGACGCTGGTGGG
>JANOOV010000143.1:0-13795 GCA_031421535.1 Gammaproteobacteria bacterium | reverse complement strand
AAATCGCGCGCTTCTTCGATCACCAGTTCAAGTTCGGAAAGTTTTTCGACCACGATGTACACGCGGTGGCCGAGCTGCGTGCCGATCAGCGCGAGGCGAATGTATTCGCGATCCTTGTAGCCGTTGCACACCACCACGCCGCCCTGCATGTTGGAGAGTGCCAGCACCGCCATCAACTCCGGTTTGCTGCCTGCCTCTAACCCGACACGGCTGCCGCCGTGTGCGAGAATTTCTTGCACTACACGCTGCTGCTGATTCACCTTGATCGGATACACGGCGGTGTAGCGGCCGTGATAGTCGTGGTCGCGCATCGCGTTGGCGAAGGCACTGCACAAGGTATCGACGCGGTTGTGCAGGATATCGATAAACCGCACCAGCACCGGCAGCGACAGCCCGGTGTCTTTGATTTCGCTTGCGAGCTGAAATAAATCGATGCCCGGATGTTGCGGGTCGCGGTTCGGTCTTGCGCTCAGATGCCCAGCCGCATTGACGTCAAAATATCCGTTACCCCAATGGGCGGTGTTATAGGTGTCGCGTGCGTTTTGAATGGTCCATTTTGTCATGCGGGGAGTTTAAAGCGCGGTGCCGGGGAATCAAGCGGTAGCGCGAAAAAAATCCAGCGGCGATAATGGCGGCCTTCGCAATGAGAGGGTAGTCACGATGGCTTTGGATGACCGCTGGTTTACCGAGATTAACGCCGACAATGGCGCCGCGTTTTCGCTCCGGATCAAAGAAAAATTGCACGAAGAGCAGACGCCGTATCAGCGGATTTCGGTTTACGAGACCGAACGCTTTGGCACGTTGATGACCATCGACGATTTGTACATGGTGTCGGATCGTGAGAATTTTCTGTATCACGAAATGATGTCGCATCCGGCGCTGTTTACTCATGACGATCCAAAAGATGTGCTGATCATCGGCGGCGGCGACTGCGGCACGTTGCGCGAGGTGTTGCGCCACCCCGGCGTGCGCCGCGCGCAGCAGGTGGAAATCGACGAGCGCGTGACGCACCTTGCGGAAAAATATTTTCCCGAGTTATGTGAGTCGAACAACGATCCACGCGCCAGCTTGCATTTTGTCGACGGCATTAAATGGGTTAAAGATGCGACGCCAGAAAGCTACGATTTAATCGTGGTCGATAGCACCGATCCGGTGGGACCGGCAGAAGGATTATTCACCGAAGCGTTTCACCGCGACTGCCTGCGTATTTTGCGGCCGGGTGGGATTTTCATTCAGCAGAGCGAGTCGCCGCTGTTTCACATGAAGTTGATCGCATCGCTTTATGGTGCGTTGCGCCGCGCCGGGTATTCCGACGTGCAGAGCTTGCAGTTTCCGCAGGCGATATATCCGTCCGGTTGGTGGTCGGCAACGATGGCGGGCAAGGGCCGCGTGTTGACGAAGTTTCGTGAGGCAGCCGCGCGTAGCAAGGCGTTTGAAACCGTGTATTACAACGCCGAGATTCACCGCGCGGCGTTGGCGATGCCGGAGTTTTTTCGCAAGCAGGTGAAGGGGTGAATGGGATTTTCATCGGCGGAAATGCCGGTTACTTCTTGCATAACCTGTCCACATCTTTACGCGCTTCGGCGAGTGCGGTTTTTAATTCGGCGTCTGACAGCACGTGCAGTTTGCCGTTCGCGTCGGGCATTCGAATGCGGCCACCTTCTTCAAATATCGTGAGACGACCCTTGGCGGTGTTGCAGCGGCGGGTCGTTTCCTGCTTCTCTTTGTCGGCTTTTTCCTTGGCTTCTTTTTTTGTAATGCGTTCTTCGCTCATCCCTTCCAGGGCTTGCTTTTGTTTGTCGAGCGCGGAGCCGTCGCTGGATGCCGTGTTGCCTTCCGCCGGGCGCGGCGTGCTCGGGGTTTCAATCGTTTTGGTTTTGCCGCTGCTGGGCGCGAATTCACCGTAGTGTACGTTGCCGTTTTTGTCGGTCCACTTGTACACCTCTTCGGCACCGGCAAGCGCCGACATGCAACCGTAGGCCAACCCTAAAGCAAGAATGATGTAACGCATGCTGATCTCCGCAAACCGTTTGCTTCCACCTGTACAGCATCGGTCCGGCGCGCTGAAACTGAAGGCGCGATGTCGTGCTGAGCGTAGTGCTAAACTTGCGTGCGTTAACTCCATCACACCACCTACTTGAGGAATTGAATCATGGCCGATCCCGTTATTGCGCAGAAATCACCCTATATCGTGGAGCTCGAAGCCGGTAAATACTGGTGGTGTGCGTGCGGTAAATCCGCCAAGCAACCGTTTTGCGACGGATCGCACAAGGGCAGCGAATTCAGCCCGGTGGCGTTTGAGCTCGCCGAAAAAACCACGGTGGCTTTATGCGGTTGCAAGCGCAGCGGCAACAAGCCGCGTTGTGATGGAACACATAACAAGGTCTAGCCGGGTTGGAATTTTGGCCTTACCGCTGCGTGCGTCCTGCATTCTCGCGGCATACACTTCATCCTTGGAGATAAAAAAAGGGCGCATCCTGCGCCCTTTTTTCTACTGCCCGCAAAACTGATTACAAGTTGTAACCGCGCTCGTTGTGTGACGCGAGATCCAGGCCTTCTGTTTCCTGCTCTTCCGTGACCCGCAAGCCGACCAGGGCATCCACGATCTTGAGGATGATGTAGGTCACGATGCCGGTGTAGATCACCGTTACCATGACGGCCTTGAATTGGGTCAAGACCTGGCTGCCGATATGCACGCCCTCGGCCAGACCGGCGCCACCGAATGCCGCGTCGGCAAACACGCCGGTGAGCAAGGCGCCGAGAATGCCGCCGACCGCATGTACGCCGAAAACATCCAGTGAATCATCGTAACCCATCGCACGCTTTAACTTGGAAGACGCCAGAAAACAACCGACCCCTGCGATCAGGCCGATGATCAGCGCGCCCATCGGGCCCGCCGTGCCGGAGGCCGGGGTGATGGCGACCAGACCCGCGACCGCGCCGGACGCGATACCCAGCACGCTGGGTTTGCCGTGCAACAACCATTCGCTGAACATCCAGGCCAATGCCGCAGCGGCGGTTGCGATTTGAGTTACAGCCATCGCCATGCCCGCCGAGCCATTGGCCGCAACCGCGCTGCCCGCGTTGAAACCAAACCAGCCGACCCAGAGCATAGCCGCGCCGATGAGCGTCATGGTCACGTTGTGCGGTGGCATCGCGGTGGTTGGGAACCCCTTGCGCTTGCCCAGCACCAAGGCCGCGACCAAGCCAGCGATACCGGCGTTGATATGCACCACGGTGCCGCCCGCGAAGTCGAGTACGCCCCAATCCCACATCAAACCGCCGTCGCCGCTCCACACCATGTGTGCGATCGGTGCGTAGACCGCGACCAACCATGCGCCCATGAACCACATCATGGCGGAAAATTTCATGCGCTCGGCAAATGCGCCGACGATCAGCGCCGGGGTGATGATGGCGAAGGTCATCTGGAAGGTCATGAACACGGATTCAGGAATGCCCAGCACTAAACTGTCACGACCCACGCCCGATAGAAACGCCTTGCCCAGGCCGCCGATAAACGAATTAAAGTTGGTGACGCCTTTGGCCATGCCGGTGGTATCGAACGCCAGGCTGTAAACAAATAGCGCCCACAACACGGTGACCAGCGCGGTGATGGCGAAGCACTGCATCAGTACCGACAGCACGTTTTTGGAACGCACCATACCGCCGTAAAACAGGGCTAATCCGGGGATGGTCATAAACAACACCAGCGCGGTGGCGGTCAGCATCCATGCGGTATCGCCGGAGTTCAAGGTCGGTTTTGCCGCCTCGGCTGCTGCGGGCGCCGCCGTGGTTGCGGATGTGGCTGAGGCGGCATCATCGGCGGCGTAGGTCATGGGAGCAAGCCATGCGCACAGCGCGAGGATAACAACAGACAGAAAACTGTGTAATCTAAAGTCACGCATAAGCGATTCTCCTGATAGGTTTACAGTGCTTCCGGGCCGGACTCGCCGGTGCGGATGCGAATGACTTGGTCGACGGTGTAGACAAATATTTTTCCGTCGCCGATCTTGCCGGTCTTCGCGGCTTTGCTGATGGCCTCGACAATCTGGTCCACCTGATCTTCGCGCACCGCGACGTCGAGTTTGACCTTGGGCAGAAAGTCCACGACATATTCCGCGCCGCGATACAACTCGGTGTGGCCTTTCTGCCGACCGAAGCCTTTGACTTCAGTCACTGTCATTCCCTGCACGCCGATCTCCGACAGCGCTTCCCGCACGTCGTCGAGTTTGAATGGCTTGATGATGGCTGAGATGAGTTTCATCGCAGATTACCCTCCTCATGAAAAACCCGGTTAATTTCAAGGTGCCGTCGCCGACGCCCTCGCGTTACCCAAATTGAGAAACGACTTACGGGTTTTGCAGTGCCTATGCCATCCCTGCTTTAGTATTTAGCATTAGGGACTTAAGGCGGTTATCCAAAAAATGCCCGGGTTTGTGTGCACCAGAATGGAGGCTCACGTCGATGTCGCGCACTTTCTTAGTGCGGTAACGCGCCGCAGCGCACGCGGATGGAGTGCTACAATTCCGCCCGAAGCGCAAGCTTGGAGCCACATGATGAATACCGCAAAACTGGATGAACTGGCGCGCAAGCTGATCGACGCATTGCCCGACGGCATGCGTGAATTGCGCGCTGACGTGGAAAAGAATTTTCGCAACGCATTGCACAGCGGCTTCGCCAAAATGGATTTGGTGACGCGCGAGGAATTCGACGTGCAGACGGCGGTGCTGGCGCGCACCCGCGCCAAGGTCGAAAGCCTGGAAAAACAGGTCGCCGCACTGGAAGCTGCGCGCAAAGGTTGACATTTATGTCGTTGGCGATTGTTTTCAGTCGGGCGTTGGTGGGGGTGAGCGCGCCGCTGGTGACGGTTGAAGCACATTTGTCCAACGGCCTGCCGAATTTCTCGATTGTCGGACTGCCGGAAACGGCGGTTAAAGAAAGTAAAGACCGGGTACGCGGCGCCATTATCAATTCGCAGTTTGATTTTTTTACCCGCCGTATCACCATCAATCTCGCGCCCGCCGACTTGCCCAAAGAAGGTGGGCGTTTCGATCTGCCCATCGCTCTGGGGGTGTTGGCCGCCGCCGGACAATTACCCGGCAACGTGCTGGCCGATTACGAATTTCTCGGTGAGCTGGCGCTCAGCGGCGAATTACGCGCGGTGCGCGGCGTATTGCCGGTGGCGCTGCAAACGCGCGCCGTCGGGCGCACCTTGATCGTGCCGGAAGCCAACGTTGCCGAGGCGGCGTTGGTCAGCGGTATGCGGGTACTGGGCGCCAGGACTTTACTTGACGTGTGCGCGCACATCTGCGGTCGTAAGGAACTCGCGGCGGTGGCCGTGCCGATCATGGCGCCGGAAGACCGGCTCGAACATGATCTCGCCGACGTGCGCGGCCAGCAGCACGCCAAGCGCGCGTTGGAGATCGCCGCCGCCGGTGGACACAGCTTGCTCATGGTCGGGCCGCCCGGCACCGGCAAAAGCATGCTCGCCAGCCGCCTGCCCGGAATCCTCCCGAGCATGACAGAGCAGGAAGCGCTGGAAGCGGCGGTGATCGCGTCCATCAGCGATCAGGGCTTCACCCCGGCGCGCTGGCGCAAGCGCAGTTTTCGCACGCCGCACCATACCGCGTCAGGTGTGGCGTTGGTCGGTGGCGGCAGCAATCCGCGTCCGGGAGAAATCTCGCTTGCGCATCACGGCGTGATGTTTCTCGACGAGCTGCCCGAGTTTGACCGGCGCGTGCTGGAAGTGCTGCGCGAACCGCTGGAGTCCGGCACCATCACCATCTCGCGTGCGGCGCGTCAGGCGGAATTTCCGGCGCGTTTCCAGTTGATCGCCGCGATGAATCCTTGCCCCTGCGGCTACCACGGGCATCCCAGCGGTCGCTGTCGCTGCACCGGTGAACAGGTGCAGCGCTATCGCGGCCGCATCTCGGGGCCGTTGCTTGACAGAATCGACATGCATATCGAAGTCGCCAGCGTGGCGCGCGAAGCGTTACGCCCCGAGGCCACCGATGCGACGACCGAACGCAGTATGCAGGTACGTGCCCGGGTTGAAAGGGCCAGAGAGCGACAAATACAGCGCAGTGGCGCAACCAATGCGGCGCTGAGCAATCGTCAGGTGGAGAAGGTGTGCACTCTGCCGCGTGAAGGGCAGGCGTTGGTGGAGCAGGCGATGGAAAAGCTGGGTCTGTCGGCGCGCGCGTATCACCGTATTCTCAAGGTGGCGCGGACGATTGCAGATTTGGCGGAGTCCGAGTCAATTCAAGTGACGCATCTGTCCGAAGCCATTTCTTACCGGCGCCTGGACCGGGCTTGAACGAGTTACGAAATATGGTTGCTGGCTTCCAGATCGCGCAGCGGATTCGGCGCTTCGTTCTTGAGTTGTTCGTAGCGCTGTTGCGCGGCTTCTAACTGGTCGTTGAGGGCTTCCAGTAATGCCTGCTTGTAGTGGAGCTCTTGCGCGCGTTGCTGGCGTTTGTTGATCAAGCGGAAATCCGCCATCGCATCGTCACTTCCCTGGTCCGCCGCTTTGCGCAGCCACTTCAATGCTTCGGCGCGATTTTGCGCGACGCCTTTGCCCATCTCGTACATCCAGCCGAGAAAATTTTGCGCACGCGCGTAGCCTTGTTCCGCCGAACGTTGGTACCACTTCACGGCCTCTTCGCTGTTGGCGGTCACCGCGATTCCAAATTCGTACATATAGGCTAAAATAAACTGGGCGCGCGAATGGCCGCTATCTGCGATGTCTTTCCAGGTGCTCAAGGCGATGTCGTAGTGCCCGGCAGTGTAGGCGAGCATGCCGTCGTCGTAGCGGTCCGCCTGGGCTCCGGGTGGAGTCAGGGCCAATAAAAGAAATGTGCAGATCACTGTGTAGAATCGTCGTGGGTAACGCATGGCGGAATCCTCGAATGTGCAGCAACTGGGCTTTGTTTTATATTCGGCTTCGATTTCGCAAACGTGAGTCCATTGTCGAACGGTAACGAAAAAAAAGCGGGTAACGCAGCACCGGTGAGGATGAAATGTGAGCAACATCGCAAACCCAGATCCGATCCGCATCATTCCGCAGGGGCGTATTTATGCCACGCCGGTGGATGTGTGTGCGGCGCTGGCGCATGAGTGGATGCTGTTGGCGCAAACGGCGATTGCCGCGCGGGGCGCGTTCCATGTTGCGCTGTCAGGTGGCAGCACCCCACGCCAGCTCTACGAGCGTCTCGCCGCGCCGGATTACGCTTCACGTATCGAGTGGCAGCGCACGTTTATTTATTTCGGCGACGAGCGCGCCGTTGCGCCGGACGACGCACAAAGCAATTACCGCATGGCGCAGGAAGCGCTGCTTGCGCATGTCAACATCCCGCCCGCGCAGGTGTTCCGGATTACAGCGGAGCGTGCTGACCTGAAGCAAGCAGCGTTAGACTACGCGCAGTTGTTGGAGACGATGCTGCCGCAGGCGCCGGGCGGCAAGCCGCAGTTCGATTTGTTGCTGTTGGGTATGGGCGACGACGGTCACGTGGCATCATTGTTTCCCGGGACGCAGGCACTGCGTGAATCGAAGCAGCTGGCCATGCCGGTGCACGTGGCACGGCTGGACAATTGGCGCGTGAGCTTGACATTTCCGGTGATCAACCACGCACGGCATGTCATATTGATGGCGTGCGGATCATCCAAAGCTGCCATCGTGCGTCGTGCGCTGCGCGAGCCGCCCGGCGCCGAGCCCTTGCCGGTGCAACGCGTCAAGCCGGTGGGTGGCGCGCTGGAATGGCGTCTGGATCAAGCGGCGGCCGCGCTGTTGTAGTGGTCGGGTTGACGTTCAATTCACAGTGAGGATTGCACATGAGAGTACTCGCAGGCGACATCGGCGGTACCAAAACGCTGCTACTGATCGCGGATATGTTCCCCACCACATTTCGCGTCGTGTATGAGCAAAGTTACGAGAGCCGACGCTATCCGGAATTTCTGCCGCTGGTGAAGGAGTTTCTGAAAAGCGCCGCAGCGCGCACCGATCTGATTCTCTCCAGTGCCTGCTTTGGTGTGGCCGGGCCGGTGACGCAACGCACGGCACGCACCACCAATCTGCCGTGGCGCATCGACGCCGATGCCTGTGTGCGCGAGCTGAAAATCAACACCATCGCCTTGATCAACGACTTTCATGCGGTGGGGTACGGAATCGACGGATTAGATGATGAAGACATCGTCACCTTGCAGGCGGGCGTTGAGCAACCTGCAGGGCCGCGCGTCGTGATCGGCGCCGGGACTGGGTTGGGTGAAGGTTTTTCAGTGCGGAACGGCGACCGTCATGACATTTTTCCTTCCGAAGGCGGGCATGTGGATTTCGGCCCTACCGACGACATTCAGCTGGAGTTGCTGAAATACCTGCGCGCCCGCTTTGGCCGCGTGACTTACGAGCGCGTAGTGTCGGGGCCGGGACTTGAAAATATTTATGCGTTTCTGCGTGAGCGCGATCCAAACGCCGAATCGCCGGAGTTAAAAGCTGCGCTGGGCAGCGGCGACGCGGCGGCCACCATCAGCAGTTTTGCCGTGGAGCACAACGACACTCTGGCTGCCCGGGCGCTGGAAATATTTTGCAATGTTTACGGTGCACAGGCCGGTAACCTCGCGCTGACCTGCCTACCGACCGGTGGCGTGTATATCGCGGGCGGCATTGCCCCGAAGATCATCCCCACACTCAAGACCGGCACCTTCATGCACGCGTTTAGCAACAAAGGACGCATGCAGCCGCTGCTTGAGGCCATGCCGGTGCGTGTGATCATGAATCCCAAGGTGGGCTTGATCGGCGCCGCACTGATGGCCGCGCGGATTTCGGGCCGTCAGTAGGTGGTGCACGGCAGTTAACACCTGCGTCGTGAGTACGTCGTATAGTGGACGGAACGCCGAAATTATTTCGGCAAGCATCAACTTGGAGTGGTGATAGTGGAAGGCATCAGCGACATTAAAATTACCGGCATCGACGAACAGCGCCCGCCGAAAATACGCAAGGAGCCGTACATCGATCTGGTGTTCAAGCTCTCGCATAAAGCGCCGTCGGATTGGTGTAAGGACTTCAACGACAGCCTGTCGAAAAATACCTACGCCCCGAAGATCAATCTCGACGACGGGCTCTACATCCAAACCTGGGTGCGATCCATCGACGAGATTGTGGGCCTGCTGCAACTGCTCAAAAAAAGCGTAACGGAGTGCACCGAGCACTACATCGAAAAAGTACAACGCGCCGCGCACACTGCGGATGGCCAGAATAGCCTCCTAAAGGAGGGCGGCGGGGAACAGGGGCGGTTGAATGCGGTTATCGCCGGGCTGGATTTCAAGCAGTAATCCGCGCCGCTTGTACCCGTCCATCATTACTCCGCTTCTTTACACACTGTAGTGAGTTGTGAACCAAACACGACAACGAACCAAGGGGGCTGCATGCTGCTGACAAACATCGAGATCATTCCCGGCAAGCGCATCACACAACATCTGGGTCTGGTGCAGGGGAGTTCGGTGCGCTCGAAACATGTGGGGCGTGACATTATGGCGGGGCTGAAAAACATTTTCGGTGGCGAGCTCAAGGGCTACACCGAGCTGCTGCAAGAGTCGCGCGATGAGGCGACGCAGCGCATGGTCGCGCAAGCCACGGCGGTGGGTGCGAACGCGGTGTTGAATATCCGTTTCTCCACTTCCAGCATCGCGGTAGGCGCGGCGGAAATCTTTGCGTACGGTACCGCCGTGGTTCTGGAGTGACGCCATGCTCGACTTGATCGTATTTCTGGTATTGCTGGCGCTGGGTTATGGTTTCGGTCGGCGGGCCGAGTCGCAGCACTATAAATCGATTATCGCGCGCGAGAAAAAACTGCAAAACCTTCCCGCCGTGGGTATGAAGGTGCCGCCCTTGGGTCGGCCTTATACCGTGACACTGGTCTGCGGGAATGTGGTGATCTCGGTGGACTACTTCAAACGTTTTCTCGCCGGGTTGCGCAGTTTGTTCGGTGGTCGGGTTACGTCGTACGAGCCGTTGCTTGACCGCGCGCGGCGCGAAGCGATTTTGCGCATGAAAGAGCAAGCCGAAGGGTTGGGGGCAAAGTTGATATTCAACGTCAAGCTGACCACGGCGAGTTTGTCGCGCGGCAAGCATGGCAAGACCGGCTCCGTTGAAGTGTTAGCGTACGGTACGGCGTTAATCGAATAACGCTTGCCGCAACCGTTTGGTGGTGATGTTGCAGTTATGATGTTTACTTTACGGCGGGCGCAACCGCCGCAGTACGCAGCTTGACAATAACTCCTCCGGGTTGCAGCGCCACGGTTTCGGCATTGCCGCTGAGGCCGGAAATGCTGCGCGCCAGCGGCGCGTTGTCGGGATCGTTGTGCGCGAACATGATGTGAGTTACGCCTTTCATTTGCTGCATGAATTTTTCCGGATCATCTTGCGGTGGGGGCAACGGCAAGGCGGCGCGCTTGACGGCAAACATGGTGCGACCGGGCCATTGGCTGGCAACGCGAAAATTCTCCCCGGCGGTTTCGGCCTCGAGTGCGAGCGTGCGCATCAGCTCATCTTCGGGGGGTAGTACGTCGAGCTGATTGTGACGCGCATGCCCCCGGTCAACTTGCATGAACAGCGTTGCAACCACAAACAGTGTCACGAGCACGAGGCCGCGCTGACCGAGAAAATTACGCGCGCGTATCGCGCTATTGGCTTTGATTAACAACGCCGTGCCGCGATACAGCAGCAGTGCGATGGCGGCCATCGCCCACGCGCCGTCGGCGGCCAGGAGGCCGATGACGACGCCCAGGGCCAGGATGGCGCCAAGCACATCGCTGGCCAGAAAGCGCCGGTCCATGACTAATACAATAATCAGCAGCGCAAACGGTGCTGCGCCGAACAGCGCGTCGCGGATCGTGAGTTCCAGCGGATCAAATCCCAACACGGCGGTGCCCAGCGCCGGTAACGGACTGTTGAACCACGGCAGGGCGATCCAGCCTGCCTGCATGACCAGAATGACGGTGACCGTGAGGCCGATGCCCAGCAACACTTGATTGCGCCGTTTCAGATCGATGGGGTTTTGTTTCCAGAACCAGGCGAGCGCGGCGGGAACCGCAAGCCCGGCGGGGTGTAGCGTGACCGCCGTGGCGATCAGTAGCAATTGAGTGAAATACCAGCCGGTAATGGCGCGATCCTGTGCGCGGTATTTTTGATCGACCCGCCGCGCCAGCCCAAACATTAGCAGCAGGTAAGGTCCGACACCGATGGCATCAAGCTGCAATACGGTAATTGGAGCGATCAACAACAGCCCGCTGCCGATCATCGCCACTTCGTCGCTCTGGGTTTGTTTGCTCCACGAATACAGCACCCAAACTGCGAGGAAGGTGATGATCACGGTAAACATCTTGGCGGCAATAATGCTGCCGGACCAGTAAAGGCCGAGCGGAATAAACATCAGCGCGCGAAAGTCGGGCATGCCGAACACAACGACCGGGTGGGCCACCTGGTCGGCGATGGACCAGTCCAGCAACAATGCGCGTGCCGCGCCTTCGTCCATGCCGTAGGGCGTAAAATTGACCAGATCGAAAAATATCAATACCGCGCCCCATGCGACCAGCAGCAATAAGGCCCAATAACGTTGATCAATGCGTGCAATGAGGGAGTCGAGGTTCATGGGCTTCTTGTTGTGGTTACGCTACGCGGGGTGCGAAAGCGCGGCTGATTATACAGAGGGCGGGGGATAGGCGTTAGGTGCCGGTCAATTGTGGCGCGCTACTCGATCTTCACCGGAATGTTGCCGATCTTGTTGCGCCACAGTGCCGGGCCCAAGGTGTGGATGGAATTGCCGTCGGCGTCCACGGCCACGGTGACCGGCATGTCTTCCACTTCGAATTCATAAATCGCTTCCATGCCCAATTCAGGGAAGGCAACCACGCGCGCGTTGCGGATCGCTTTGGAAATTAAATACGCCGCGCCGCCGGTGGCGGTGAGATACACCGAGCGATGTTTCTTGATCGCGGCGATGCCTTCCGGTCCACGTTCCGCCTTGCCGATCATGCCGATGAGACCGGTTGTTGACAGCATCAGCTCCGCGTATTGATCCATGCGGGTTGCAGTGGTGGGTCCAGCCGGTCCGACAGCTTCGTCGCGCACCGCGTCCACCGGTCCGACGTAATAAATAAAGCGGTTGGTGAAGTCCACCCCGGCGGGTAAGGGCGCGTTTGCGCGCAGCAGCTCGGCAATGCGTTTGTGCGCCGCATCGCGGCCGGTGAGTAATTTTCCGGTGAATAAAAGTGTCTCGCCCGGTTGCCATGTGCCCACATCCGCGCGCGTCAGGGTGTCGATGTTCACGCGTCGGGCGTTGGCCCCGGCTTGCCAGGTCACCTGCGGCCAGTCGTCGAGCTTTGGCACCGGCAAGTGCGCCGGGCCGCTGCCGTCCAACGTAAAGTGCACATGTCGAGTCGCGGCACAATTGGGAATCAACGCGACCGGCAACGAAGTGGCGTGGGTGGGGTAGTCGCGAATTTTCACATCGACGACGGTGGTGAGGCCGCCCAAGCCCTGCGCGCCAATGCCCAGCGCATTGACCTTGTCGAACAACTCCAGGCGTAGTTCTTCGTTGCGTGTTTGCGCGCCGCGCGCGCGCAATTCGTGGATATCAATTGGCTCCATGAGCGCCTCTTTGGCGAGCAGCATGGCTTTTTCCGCCGTGCCGCCGATGCCGATGCCCAGGATTCCGGGCGGGCACCAGCCCGCGCCCATCGTCGGCACCACGTTGAGCACCCAATCGACGATGCTTTCATTCGGATTCAAGATTACAAACTGTGCTTTGTTTTCCGAGCCGCCGCCTTTGGCTGCGACGATGAGTTCGACTTTATTCCCCGGCACGAGATCGATGTGCACAACCGCCGGAGTATTGTCGCCGGTGTTTTTACGGCGCCCGGCAGGATCAGAAACAATCGACGCGCGCAGCGGGTTATCCGCGTTTTTATACGCGCGGCGCACGCCCTCGTTGATCATGTCCGCGACACCAAGCCGCGCGTCCCAACGTACGTTCATGCCCACTTTTATGAAGGCAACGACAATTCCGGTGTCCTGGCAAATCGGCCGATGGCCGGTGGCGCACAGGCGTGAATTGACCAGAATTTGCGCGAGCGCATCGCGTGCCGCCGGGGATTGCTCACGCTCATAGGCCTCGTTCAATGCTCTGAGAAAATCAGGCGGATGATAAAAAGAGATGTATTGCAGCGCATCCGCCACGCTGGTGATGAAGTCTTCTTGTCGAATCGTTGTCATGGCGGAGCACTATTTTGGAGCTGCAAAAACCGGTGAGCCAGAGTTTAAATAACTCCGCGCGGGAATCATACGCGCAGCTCGGAATTTACAAAGTTGTTTTAATGATGCGTTGATTTGTTGACACGGGGGTGGCGATTTCGGAGAATACGCGGCTTACATTTGCGGAGGGGTTCCCGAGCGGCCAAAGGGATCAGACTGTAAATCTGACGTCTCAGACTTCGGTGGTTCGAATCCACCCCCCTCCACCAACAGGCTGAGTTGCAGAAATACGGGTGCGCCAAGTCCGGGCGAGTGCGAGCGGTGAGTCGCAGTGTCAGGCGGGTGTAGTTCAATGGTAGAACTTCAGCCTTCCAAGCTGATAGCGTGGGTTCGATTCCCATCACCCGCTCCAAACGCGAATGGTGAATGTTAAGTGCTTATGCGGGGCAGTTAGATATTAAGCGCACCGAGTCTCGACATATAAGTGTTTAACATTCAACATTTTAGATATCGCCCATATAGCTCAGTCGGTAGAGCACTTCCTTGGTA
>JANOOV010000142.1:0-4115 GCA_031421535.1 Gammaproteobacteria bacterium | reverse complement strand
GCCCTAATTATTTTGCCAACACCTGCGCCATCGTCGGCAATAGCTGCAACACATTGTTGAATGCCGTCTTCGCCCGCGAGGGCGGCTTCGCCGGCCAGGAACCGAACCAAGGCAGCGACCCGCTGGACTGGCGCAGCACCGCCATCGCCAGTCCCGATTACCTCACCACCGTGTACCCCAACGGCGTGAGCTGGGACGGCGCGTTTGCGCCGGTGTTTACGCCGTAAGCTTGCGTATACACTCTTAAGCCCGGAGCGGTGCTAAACCGCTCCGGGCTTTCTTGTTTGAACCTTGCAAACACATTACGGAGATCCCCATGTTGAACAAGTCGATCATTTTCGCAGGGGTGGTGTTGGCATTAACGGCGTGCGGCGATAAAGCCGAGAGCGAAACTTCCAAAGCCAAAGAACACTTTTTATCCGAGCAGCAGAAAGTGTTGGAGCAAGCTCAAGAAGTGACCAATGCCGCCACCGAGGCCATCGAAAAACAAAAGAAAGCGCTCGAAGAAATGAACAACAAGTGAACCGATCCGGCACGCCTATAGCACCGTGTAACTTTTCAAGAGCCACAGCATGACTGAAATCGTCAAAGCCGCCGGGCGTACGCTGGCCGAGTTTCAGCCGCTTAAACCGGCGGAACAGAAACTGCTGGAGGCGTGTCGGCAGGGGGTGGTTGCGAATATCTCGAAAGAGCGTCCCGAAGCGGCGACTGACAACAACACTGTGCGCGCGGGCTTCCTGCGTTTTCTCGCTTTGGGTGGAGGCGAGCAAAACCCGGTGCATGAGCATGGTGTAGAACTGCAAGGGGCATGGGTGGAAGGTGCGCTCGACCTGAAAAGCGCCCGTATTCCCCACAGCCTGTGGCTGCATCGTTGCCATTTCAGCGACGTGCCACTACTGCTTGACAGCCACATCCACGGCACGTTGAGCTTGAAGGGCAGCCACGTAAACGGGCTTGAAGCCGACAGAATGGTTTGCGATGGCAGCGTTTTGCTACACAACGCTTTTGTCGCCAACGGCAAAGTCCGCCTAGTGGGCGTGCAAATCGGCGGCGATTTGGCTTGCAGCGGCTCCAAGCTTGATGGCAAGGGGGGCGATGCGCTGTCGTGTGACGGTGCAGTAATCAAGGGCGGTGTGTTCTTATGGAACAGCTTTACTGCCAACGGCCAAGTTCGCCTGCTGGGCGCGCAAATCGGCGGGAGTTTGAATTGCAGCGGCGCCAAGCTCGACGGTAAGGAGGGCGCAGCGTTGTCGTGTGATGGTGCGGTAATCAAGAGCGACTTGCGCTTGGATGATGGCTTCACAGCCAACGGCGAAGTCCGCCTGCTGGGCGCGCAAATCGGCGGCGATTTGGATTGCAGCGGCTCCAAGCTCGACGGCAAAGAAGGCGATTCGTTGGCGTGCCAGGGCGCAAACGTGGCAGGCGCATTTTTTTTCCGTGATCTTGTATCTCCGGTGAACAAGGTAAATCTGGCATCAATGCAGGTGCGCACGCTGTTGGATGATGATCAAGCGTGGGGCGAAAGTCTTGACCTGGATGGGTTTGTGTATGGGGAGTTGGCTGGAGGAGCACCAACCAACGCCACGGCGCGCCTCGACTGGTTGGACAAACAAGTTGAATCAGACGCCGGTCGCAACGGAGACGGCGCGAATTTCAAGCCCCAGCCTTGGCAGCAGCTTATCCGCGTGTTGCGTCATATGGGCCACGCCGAGGACGCACGGCAAGTGGCCATCGCTTTCGAGCATCGACTGCGCCGCGCCAATTTGATTGGGCAAACGCCCAAAGTATGGAGCAAGCCAAGAGCATGGCTCTATCGAAACCTCTCCCGCACGGCACATTGGTTGTTCTGGTTACTCACCGGCTACGGCTATCGCCCCTTGCGCCTGGTTGGTTGGATGTCCGGCGTGTGGTTAGCGTGCGGAATAATTTATTGGTACGCCGCGCTTGATGGCGTGTTTGCACCCTCCGATCCGTTAGTGTTTCAAAATCCTGATTACAAAATTTGCGCTGCGCAAAACGCAGTCAACTGGTATTTATGCGAAAAGCTACCCGAGGAGTACACCGGGTTTAGCCCACTGGCCTATTCGCTGGATGTGATCCTGCCCTTGGTGGATTTACAGCAAGAAAATGATTGGGCACCGTTGATCCCAACGCCCAAGAACATTTGGTATGAGGAGTGGCTGGCGTTCGATCTAAAACACGTCGCTCGTCTGGTCGTGTGGTTTGAAATTTTATTCGGCTGGGTGGCGAGCTTGTTGCTGGTGGCAGTGGTGTCCGGTTTGACCAAGCGGCGCGAAGAATAACGCTTGGCGTGAACACGATGCCATTCGCCTCGCAATAGTACGGTACATTTCTATCCGCTCTTCCTACGCGGCGTATCCGTCCAACGCAGGGTTCGCTTTTGCGCCACGCAGGTCTAACATTGACTATTGCGGCCATCATTCGGAGTACGGAGCAATGTCCACTTTGAAAAAACTGACCCACATCAGCGTCGATGAATATCTCGACGGAGAAAAGGCGGCGGAGGTGCGCCATGAATATTCAGGTGGCGCGGTGTATGCGATGGCGGGGGCGAGTGTGCAGCACAATCTTATTGCGGGCACGATTGCCGCCGCACTGCGCGCGCGGGTGCGCGGCTCGGAGTGTTACGTGTTTCAGTCGGGCATGAAGGTGCGCATCGACGACACATTTTATTATCCCGATATCGTGGTCACCTGCGGCGCGATTGACTTGGCAGCCTACTATCAAGCCAGCCCGGTGCTGATCGTTGAAGTCTTGTCCGAATCCACCGAAGCCAAAGACCGGCTGGAAAAGCGCGTGGCTTACCAGCGCCTGGCCAGCGTGAAGGAATATGCGCTGGTGGCGCAGGATAAATTGCAGATCGAGGTGATTCGCCGGGTGAACGAAGGCTGGCAAATCGAAACCTATAGTCATGGCGACGTCGTGAAATTTTCGTCCGTGGGTTTGGAGCAGCCGCTTGAAAGCTTGTATGAAGACGTATTAAGGCTGTTGCCGTAACGCCGTTATTTCTATCCGCCCGCCTACACGCTGCACCCGTCCCACGGTAAATTTGGTCTCTGCGAGTGGCATGAGGGTCAGACACCAAGACGTGAATCGTCGCCATTGATGCCGGGCGAAGCTTGTCAGAAAAATAAGTTCGCTTGAAAGGAGAGCGTTCGCGCGGTCAGGCGCTCAACCGCACTTCGTTTTTGATTGTTTCGCCATGCTCATTTGACGCAATTGCCAAATCGTATTGAGTCTGCAGGTTCATCCAGAATTGCGGGTCGTTGCTAAAATAGCGACCCAGGCGCAATGCCGTGTCGGCAGTAATCGCGCGTTTGCCGTTTAAAATATCGACGATTCGCCCCGAGGGAACCGACAACGCCAACGCAAGCTGATTGGCCGACAGTTCACGCGACAATAGTTCGCGCTTCAGGATTCGTCCGGGATGGATTGCATTCATCGTAGCCGCCTCTTTAGTGATAATCCGCAATTTCCACGTCATATGCATCGCCATTGCGATATCGAAAGCACACACGCCATGGGCCGTTGACCGTCATTGCCCATTGCCCTTTACGATCACCCTTCAACTTGTGCAAATGCAAACTCTTCAAAGGGCTGAGGTCTTTAAGCGACGTAGCCGCATTGAGCGCCGCGAGCAACTCTTGAGCTACGTTGCTATCCATGCTGCGGAATTTTGAAACTCGCCCTTCTTCATAGAACCGTTGTGAATCACGACTTGCCCATGACTTGATCATCCGCTATTAGTACTACGCCACGCGTAGTACGTCAACACCACGACGGCGCAAACAAATAATTTACAGACAGGGTAAATCGGGGAAGGTGCGATTGTCGTAGTGGATGCCACCCGCGCGAAAGCGCGCGTGCTACCGCTGACGAAGTAACGCGTTGCGAGGGCTAAAACATATGTCAACAGACCCGGCCACGTGCGTACAATACCCGCTCTGATTCGCGCGGGTAGTGACCCTCATGTTTTTCCAAGACTCATTTGATGTGATCGTCATCGGCGGTGGCCACGCCGGTACTGAAGCTGCGCTTGCCGCCGCGCGCATGGGCAGTCGCACGCTGTTGCTCACGCATAATGTCGAGACCCT
>JANOOV010000141.1:0-2753 GCA_031421535.1 Gammaproteobacteria bacterium | reverse complement strand
TTCCGAATTGATGCGTGGACCCCGGACACACTGCCGATGTCGCATTTGGCGGTGTACCTTGACCATTTATCGACCCTTTTTGGATGCCAGGAGCAGGTACATTTTGTCCGAGTCCGAAAAGGAAGCGCAGTTCCGGAGCTCAAAGTAGAGTATGAGGCAGCTCCCAAAGTTGCCGCCCGGTTGAAGCTCGTTGGCAGTCCAGATGAGCCCATGGACGCCGTGCGGGCGCGCAAGGATATCAACGATATGCTTCGCAAGCACAACGCATCGGCAAAGTTGCGCATTAAGCGTGGTGCAGTCATTTTGGAATTCCCCGGGTGCAAGACACCGCTTTCCGAAGAGGTTGTTATTTACGAGCAGGGCGAACTGGAGGGTGTTGTTATCCGCCTCGGGGGAAGTGGGAAGGGCGACACGGTGCCGGTATGGATTCAAGGGGAAGGTATTACGATTTACAAGTGCGACGCAACACGTGAAATCGCACGCGACCTCGCACCATACTACAAGTTGACGCAACCAATATGTGTTGCCGGAAAAGGAAAATGGCGACGCACTTCGGAGCGCAAGTGGGAAATGGACAGCTTTGTTATCAAAACTTGGCAACCGCTTGATGCAGCGTCTTTGATTGATGTCATAAACAACTTGCGCAGCGTTGCGGGAAGCGGCTGGAACGACATGGCGAACCCGCAAGAGGAACTTAGAAAACTGCGGGGAGATTGAACATGGTTGTTTTCGACGCTTCGATTCTGATTGATTTGTTCAATCCACGTCTCGGAGGTGATCGCCGCTTCAAGCTTGACCATTTGGTCGATACGCTTGAAAAGCAACGCACCAAGATTCTCGTTCCTACCCCTGCGCTAACTGAGTGGATGGTTTGCGCTGAAAAAGCCCGCGACAACTATCACCAAAAGCTTTCTGCGTCTTCAGTATTTCAAATCTCTCCTTTTGATTCGCGCGCGGCGATGGAATGTGCCTTGTTGCTGGCTGACGCGTTTTCCGCAAAGGAGCGCCGAAAGGTAACCAAAACCAAATTCAAGTTCGACTGGCAAATCATCGCGATCGCCGCATCCCGTAATGCCACTACGATTTATTCAGACGATCTAGATATCGCCCGGTACGGAGAGCGCATTCAACTGAGGGTTATCAAGACTGAGGATTTACCGCTGCCGGACTCGGCGAAGCAAGGTACCTTACCGTTGGGTAATTGATGACAATCACACCGCCTGCAAATTCGCAAATGACACGACCAGCCACTTTGTACCGGCGTTGGAAAAATTAACCTGCACGCGTGCGGAGTCGCCTGCGCCTTCGAATTTCAACACCACGCCTTCGCCGAATTTGCCGTGTTGTACGCGTTGGCCGAGTTTGATTCCAGCGATGCTTTGGCTACCTTGTGGGTAAGCGCTGGCTGCGACGGGTCGTGACACCGTGCCGCGTACGCGCACTTCGTTGAGCAATTCCACTGGGATTTCCGACACGAAGCGCGACGGCCGCGGATAGGTTTCTTGTCCGTACAGGCGGCGCACTTCGGCGTGGGTGAGGTACAACTGCTTCATTGCGCGCGTCATGCCCACGTAGCACAGGCGGCGTTCTTCTTCGAGGCGCCCGGGCTCTTCATTTGAGCGTTGGTGCGGGAACAGGCCTTCTTCCATGCCCGCCAAAAACACCAGCGGAAATTCCAGACCTTTAGCCGAGTGCAGCGTCATCAGTTGCACGCAATCGTCCCAGGCGTTGCCTTGCGCTTCGCCCGCTTCCAGCGCCGCATGCGACAGGAACGCCGACATCGCGTCCATTTCTTCTTCGTCGCCCAACTGGCGGGAAGACTGCTCCTGCGTTTCCCGCACTTCCGCCATCCCTGGCGGTCGAAAGTGGCGCGCGGCAGTGATTAATTCTTCGAGGTTTTCGACGCGCGATTCCGCCTTCTCGCCTTTTTCGTTACGGTAGTGTTCGAGCAGCCCGCTGTGTTGCAGCATGTGCTCGATGGTTTCGTGCAGATGCAGATTTGCAGTGTGTTGCTTGAGTTGTTCGATGCGCTCCATGAAACCGCGCAACGCATTACCTGCGCGGGCGGTGAGTTGTTTATCGCCGATCATGCGCTGTGCCGCATCCCACAGCGTGACATTGTGCTCACGCGCCATGTCGCGTACTTGTTGCACGGTGCGATCACCGATGCCGCGCGGCGGTGTATTTACGCTGCGCTCGAAGGCCGGATCGTCGTTGCGGTTGGCCATCAGGCGTAAATACGCCAGCGCGTCTTTGATTTCCTGGCGTTCGAAGAAACGCAGGCCTCCGTACACGCGATAGGGCATCGCCGCCTGAATCAAGGCTTCTTCAAACACGCGCGATTGCGCGTTGGAGCGATACAAAATCGCGGCTTCGGCGCGGCGGCCACCTTGTTCCACGTGTTGCTGAATGCGATGCACGACGAAGCGCGCTTCGTCGAGTTCATTGAACGCCGAGTAAATGCAGATCGGGTCGCCTTTGGCGTCGTCGGTCCACAGGTTTTTTCCCAGGCGCCCTTCGTTGACAGATATCAGTGCGTTGGCCGCAGCGAGAATGTTGCCGGTGGAACGATAGTTTTGTTCCAGCCGGATCAGCGTGGTGCCCTTGAGATCGTTCTGGAATTTCTGGATATTCTCGATGCGCGCGCCGCGCCAGCCGTAGATTGACTGATCATCGTCGCCGACCGCGAATAGGCGACCGGTCTCGCCAACCAGCATGCGGATCCAGGCGTACTGGAGGGCATTGGTGTCTTG
>JANOOV010000140.1:0-5839 GCA_031421535.1 Gammaproteobacteria bacterium | reverse complement strand
CAGGGCGTGAATATTTTTCTGGTTGGAGAAGCGTTTATGCGGGCGCCGGATCCCGGCGCCGAACTATCCCGCCTTTTTCTGCTTGGCGTTTAACATCCCCTCGGGTTCAGCCGTGTCGCGGTGCGCACCCAATACCACGATAGTTTTACCTTTCACGGTGATGAGCTCCTGCTCTTCCATATTTTTCAACACCCGGCCCACCATTTCGCGTGAACAGCCGACGATACGTCCTAACTCCTGGCGGGTAATACGAATCTGCATGCCGTCGGGATGCGTCATCGCATCCGGTTCGCGCGTCAGGTCGAGCAGCGTGCGCGCGATGCGGCCGGTCACGTCCATGAACGCAAGATGGCCGACTTTGCGGCTGGTGCGGCGCAGACGCAGCGCCATCTGCGACGCAAGTTCAAATAACACTTCGGGATTATCGTTTGCGACCTGGCGGAATTTTGCGTAGCTCAGCTCAGCCAGTTCACACTGGGTGCGTGCGCGCACGTAAGCGCTGCGATTGGATGCATGGCCGAACAGGCCCATCTCACCGAAGAAATCGCCCTGATTGAGATAGGCCAGCACAATCTCGTGGCCTTCATCGTCCTCGATCAACACCGTGACTGATCCGGACAGAATGTAATAAAGTACATCGGGCACATCACCGGCATAAATGATCAGCGCCTTCGCCGGATAACGCCGCCGATGGCAATGCTCAATGAACCGATCCATGACCGGCGTGCTGATATTGGAAACTGGAGTTAATGCCATAGATTCATCCCATGTGAGTAACACAATGCCGCTCCTTAACAGCGCACTAGTATAACAATAGCAAGGATTTGAGCGACTGCCAGTGTGTACTTCATCGGCAATGTGAGAGGTTTCTTAAATGCGAATGGATAAGGAGGTTGCAACATGAAGGCGCGCGTGAAGTGGGTGCAAGATGTGATGTTTGTCGGCGAGTCGGGCAGCGGTCATACCGTGGTGATGGATGGTGCGCCCGAAGCCGGTGGCCGCAATTTAGGCGTGCGGCCGATGGAGTTGGTGCTGCTGGGCGTAGGTGGTTGCACGGCGTTCGATGTCGTCACCATCCTGAAAAAACAGCGGCAAAACGTACTTGATTGTGTTGCACAGATGCAAGCAGAGCGCGCGGAGAGTGACCCGAAAGTATTCACCAAAATTCATATTCACTTCATCGTCACGGGCAAGGGATTGAAGGAAGAGCAGGTGAAGCGCGCGATTGAATTGTCGGCGGACAAATATTGCTCGGCGTCGCTCATGCTGAAGCCTAAAGTGGAAATCACGCACGATTACGAAATAATCGAACAGCAATGACCAAGCCTCCAGCCACTGCCGGTCTGCGTCATATCGCTTTGTTCGCGCAGCACTTCGAGGCTTGCGAAAAATTCTACACGGAGCTGGTGGGTATGCGCGTCGAGTGGCGTCCTGATCCCGACAACGTGTATCTCACCAGCGGCCACGACAACCTTGCGCTACATCGCAGCAACGCGGAATTCAGCGGCAAACAGCATCTGGACCACATCGGCTTTGTGTTGACTGCGCCCGAACACACCGATCTATGGCACGACTATTTGCTACAACAGGGAGTAAAAACTCTCGCCGCGCCGCGCACCCACCGCGACGGCGCGCGCAGTTTTTACTGCCACGACCCGGACGGCAACACGGTGCAGTTTATTTTTCACCCCCCGCTGGCGAAATCTGGGGCATAATCGCCCGGAAAATTCTAGGCAGTAGCTACAGGAGGTTCTGGCGTTGGTCGCTTTGATAAATGCATCGCTGAAGAAGATCAAGCTTAAAGACTTCAACAACCTCACCAAGACGTTGAGCTTCAATATCTATGATATTTGTTTTGCGGCGACGGAAGAGCAGCGTAAAGAATACATCTCGTACATCGACGAGGAGTACAACGCCGCGCGCCTGACGAAAATTCTTACCGACGTGGCCAACATGGTTGGCGCAACGATTTTGAACATCGCGCACCAGGACTACGACCCGCAGGGCGCCAGCGTCACCATGCTGATTTCCGAAGAGCCGCTGCGCGCCCAGCAGCAGATGAACAACGAAGAAACACCGGGCCCGTTGCAGCCTGAGGCGGTGGTGGCGCATCTCGACAAAAGTCATATCACCGTGCACACCTACCCGGAGAGCCATCCGGATAACGGCATCAGTACCTTTCGCGCCGACATCGACGTATCAACCTGCGGTCGCATCTCGCCGCTGAAGGCGCTGAACTACCTGATTCACAGCTTCGACTCCGACATCGTGATCATGGACTACCGCGTGCGCGGTTTCACCCGCGACGTGAAAGGCACCAAGCACTACATCGATCACAAGATCAACTCGATCCAGAACTTCATTGGCAAAGACACCAACGAGCGCTACCAAACCATCGACGTCAATGTGTATCAGGAAAATATTTTCCACACCAAAATGATCCGCAAAAAAATCGAGCTCGATAATTATCTTTTCGGCGTGAAGAAATCCGACCTCAAGCCCGACGAAGAAAAGAAAATCTTGCAACGCGTCGAACGCGAAATGCTGGAAATTTTCTACGGGCGCAATGTGAGTGGGTCATTGGGCGTGTAAGAAATTTTAACGCTAGAAAAAAATTAAAAGGCGCGAGTGATCGCGCCTTTTTGGTTTTTCAGACCCAATATGCCGAGCGCGTCATGAGTTTAGACGCCGCGCGCATCGCTTGTTTTATCGGGTACGGAAGCTCCGCGCCACCGGCTTGCAGAGCGGTGGTGGCGTGTCGGCTTTCGTCACTGCGCATTTGTTCGAGTATTGCGCGACTCTTGGTGTCGCCGTGCGGCAGGCGTTCCAGATGGCGGCTGAGGTGTTCCACCACTTGATGTTCAGTTTCAGCCAGAAATCCTAACGACCATTTGTCACCGATTGCGCCCGCTGCGGCACCGAGGGTCATCGCGCCCACGTACCAGAGCGGATCAAGCACGCTGGTGTGAGTGCCCAACTCCTTGCAGCGTTGCGCGCACCACGCGAGATGATCATTTTCCTCCTGTGCGGCGTGCTCCATTTTTTCACGCACGTTAGGCAATCGCGCCGTCAGTGCCTGACCTTGATATAAACCTTGCGCGGCGACTTCACCGGCGTGGTTCACGCGCATCAAACGTCCCGCGAGGGTTTTGTCTGCGGTGGCCAGGTCGCTGGGAGCTGCCGCATCGGCAGGATTGGCGCGTCCGGTGGTTTGCGGGCCACCGAATACTGTGCGCAAGCCTTGGTCGATCTGCGTGATGAGGTTATCGAGAGCAGAATAGGTGCGATTCATCATGGGCTAGATATCCATTGTCGTTGCTCATTGTGCCGATTAAAAATTAATTTTCCACATAGAAGCGCGGCCCGGCAACTGGCTTGTGCATTGCTCCGCCTTTCTGCGCTTATTGATAGCGTACGTGCAGCAAATCAGGTGCTCACTCATAGCGTATGCGCAGTTGCTGCGTAAATAAGCATGGCTTATGTTCGCGCAAGTAACTTAGCAGTTGCTTTTGATATGGAAAACGCTAACTTATGCCATGTTCTGCGCAGGGTAACAACTGTGCAGATTCAAGTAACAATTCAGAAGCAGCCTAAAGGGGTAGGAACATGTCGAAGTTAGTCCGGCCACACGGAGGCGGGGAACTGAAGCCGTTGCTGGTGCCGACAGAAAAACTTAAAGCCGAGCGCGCCCACGCCAATTCGCTGCAAAAAATTCCGGTAACCTCGCGTGAAGTTGGCGATCTCATTATGTTGGGTATCGGCGGATTTACGCCGTTAGATGGCTTTATGACCCGTGCCGACTGGCAGGGTGTCTGCGACGGAATGAAAATGGCCAACGGCTTGTTCTGGCCGATTCCTATTACCTTGTCCATCGACAAAGATGCCGCCAAGACAGTGAAAGAGGGCCAGGAAATTGCGCTGATCGATCCCGAGCGCGATAACGAGATACTGGCTACGATGCGTGTCACCGAAAAGTACACCATCGATAAAGCGCACGAATGCATGATGGTTTACAAGACTACGGATACGGAACATCCGGGTGTGAAAATGGTGATGGCACAGGGCGAGGTGAATCTTGCCGGGCCGGTGAAGGTGCTGTCGCAGGGGGAGTTTCCCAGCAAATATCCCGATACTTATCTCACGCCCACGCAGACCCGCGCCGTGTTCGATGCAAAAGGCTGGGGCACAGTGGCGGCGTTTCAAACCCGCAACCCGATGCACCGCTCGCACGAGTATCTCGCCAAGATCGCGATTGAAATCTGCGACGGTGTGCTGATTCACTCGCTACTGGGCAAGCTCAAGCCCGGTGATATTCCCGCCGAAGTGCGCGTGAAGACCATCGATGTGCTGATGAAAAATTACTTTGTCGCCAATACCGTAGTGCAGTCGGGTTACCCGCTTGACATGCGTTATGCTGGCCCGCGTGAGGCGTTGTTGCATGCGCTGTTTCGCCAGAATTACGGTTGTTCGCATCTGATCGTGGGGCGTGATCACGCGGGCGTCGGTGACTATTACGGGCCGTTCGACGCACACCACATTTTCGATCAAATTCCAAAAGACGCGCTGGAAACCAAGCCGCTCAAAATCGACTGGACTTTTTTCTGCTCCAAGTGCGAGGGGATGTCTTCGATGAAAACTTGCCCGCACGAGGCGGCGGATCGATTGCTGTTATCCGGCACCAAGTTGCGCAAGATGTTATCGGAAAATGGCGATGTACCGCACCACTTCAGTCGTCCGGAAGTGTTGGCGATTTTACGTGACTATTACAAAAACCTGGCCGAGGACGATAAAGTCGAAGTCAAGCTGAGCGGTCATTCGGGAAAATAGTTTTTTTAGAATTCCGTTGTGCGGCGATTTGTTCCATAACGGGTATAAGCGTAGCGAAGTTATAGTATGGTCACCAGCGATCCCTTCGCTGAACTTTCAGTTTTGCCGCCATTAGGTCGTGCAGGTCTTTATTGTCCTGATGATCATCGCGGTCGTCGTGGGAACGCTCGTTGGCAGGCTTAATTTCAGAGCAGCACTTTAATTTAATTGTAGCCACTTAAGAGGATATTCGAATGTTTATGAGCAATCCCTTTGCCGAACTTTCGGCACAATTATCTGTTGCCGTCATGCAAGGGTATATCGTTTTGATGGTGCTGCTGGTGGTCGGCGGAACCATTCTCGACATGATGCACAAGAAGAGCGCGAAATACTTTTTCCTGAATGCGGAAAAAGCCAAGAAGGACGCCAAGCGTGAAGTGGGCGCTGGAGAAAAAATTGGCCTTACTGCAAAAGTACTGCTGGTTGAAGTGCTGACCTCCGGCGAATTCAAAAATGTAAAACGCAGGCTGTCCCATCTGCTGACCATGTGGGGTTTCGTTATTTTCGTCGTGACGAGCGCGATCCTGATCTTCGGTTACCCGACCCCGGCCACGCCGACCCCGGATATCCTGCCGCTGCTCTGGCATCTCGGCGCAGCAATGCTCGCCGTGGGTGGCTACTGGTTCTGGTTCTTTATCCGGGTTGATGTTTCTGCAGAAGGTCTGAGCTGGTGGCGCTTCGAACGGGCCGACCTGTTCATCCTGTCCCTGCTCGCAACCGCTACCTTTGCACTACTCTGGTCCTTTACTCAGCACAACGGCATGGCGGGCTGGTCAACCCTGTCGTTGCTTCTGTTCGTCGGTTCCAGTGTCATGTTGTTCGGTGGCGTGTACTGGTCCAAGTTCGCTCATATGTTCTTCAAGCCAGCCGCCGCTTTGCAGAAGCGCGTGACCCGTGCCGATGGCTCAAGAGAAGGTTTGCCCCGTGAATACGATCTGAATGATCCTGAAGTACAGAAACTGTTCCCAGATAT